>JAGCXC010000077.1 GCA_017961515.1 Clostridiales bacterium
AAATAAATATTTAATCGAAGAAATAAAGGCTCTTAATTTACCGTTAGATAATATAGAGAAGGAAATGCCGGGTAGATTTAGTAAAATAAGCGATTTAAGAAAGTTTTTTAGTGAAATAAACAAGAATATTAAGCCAGAAGAAAATGTTTTTGATGAATTAAAGAATAGATGGAGAGAACATGAGTATGATTTAAATGAATCGTTGCTTCGTTGTATAAACGTATGTAGGAATTTAAATACAGATGAAGTATCATCATCCATAGACATAAAAGGGAAAGCGTTGGAGAGTAGAACAGTTATAAATAGTATAAGTAAAGTAGATAATTCAAGAGATGCGTATATAAGATAATTTTTGCTTAAAATATAGAAATTAAATCAAATAATTATCCTTCCATTTAGATTTTGTTGATCAAGATGGAAGGATTTTTGTTATATAAAGTATATGATAAAGTTTCCGATAATTATAAAACCTTGTATATATTTTGGAAGGAGGTAGCCCGCATGATTTTTGAAAAAATCGTATCGTTGTGGAATGGGTATAAATTAATTAGAGCTTGCAAAAAAGGAGATGGGGATTTAGCTATAAGTTTAATTAATAAAAGAGCTAATGTTAATATAAAATATTTGTTTGGACAATCTACTATACAATGGGCGTATAAGAATTATATGTGGGATGTTGTTGAGAAATTACTTGAAGCTAAAGTTAAAGTAAATAAAAAGGATTTAGACAAATTACTATTAGAAGGTTGTAATGAATTAAAATCTGATACATTAAAGTATCTAATAGAACAAGGAGCAAATATAAATACAGAAGATAAGTACGGAAAAACACCTCTAACACACGCGTGTCAGCAATCAAAGGAAGAGGTTGTGAAGAAGTTGATTGAAAATGGCGCGGATATTGGTAAAAAAGATAAAGATGAAAATACACCATTATTTTATGCATTTCAGAGTGGAAATAATAAAATTATTTGGGAATTAATTAATAGTCAAAAGAATGTTGATTATAAAGATGCAAGTGGAAATACTCCATTGATTTATGCATGCGATATAGGAAATGAAGATGTTGTTAAAGAGTTAATTAATAAAAAAGCTGATATTGAACAGAAAGATGAGTTTGGCAGGACATTGTTATTGAGGATGTGTAATTTACAACATTGGTTTATGGCAGATGTACTAATTGAACAAGGGGCTAATGTCCAAGTAAAAGATGATAATGGAGATACTCCATTATCATGGGCATGCCGGTCAAATAAATATGATATAGCTAGAAGATTAATTGCTAAAGGTGCAAACCCTTATGAACAAAATAAAAATAATGAGGCTCCTATAAATTTTGTAGACCAAAAGATTTTAGAACAGTGGTATGGGGATTATGAAAAAACTCAAGTAGATGAACCACACACTGATTTTGTTGAACTTAAACAAACTAATATTGTTAAACAACATATTGAAAAAAAAGATAAAATTGATATTTCAAAAAATATTACTAGTGAAAAAAAGGAAAAAGGAGATGTAACAAAAACTTTGTAAGGTTGATAGAGTTAAATCTTTTTTTCCTAAGAGCTTAAAATTTTTTTGGTGACATCCTCCCTTAGCTACACCTCAAATTTTTTTCATAAAATTCTCGGTGTGAAGCTAAGGGCTTCCTTTTGTACTACTTATAAAAACAGTTAGGTTCTCCTTCGATAGCACTAATGTACTAGGACCCGCACAAGATAACCTTATAAGTCCTGCGGTTTTTACTTCTTATGCAAATATTAGAAAAATGGAAAAAATTTAGTTCACAAAACAGTAGAAATAGTATAAAATAGAAGGGTATATAGAAAAGATGCGTCCTTTTATTTTTAAAATGAGGTGGAGATGATAAAATGTACGTAGTTAGTTTGAGGGATGTTGTGGAAAATTTTGCTTTGGAAGAGATTGAATGTTCTGACCAGATAGAAAAAATAAGTATAAAAACATCGGAGGTAAACAGACCGGGTCTTCAACTTGTAAATTATTATGAGCATTTTGATACCGAACGTATTCAGATAATTGGCAATGTGGAGACAGCATATTTAGAGGGATTAACGTCGAGAGAGAGAACTGAGTGCCTTGATGGATTTTTTAAGTGTGGATTTCCTTGTATAGTAGTTGCGAGAGATTTGGAAGTTTTTGATGAAATGATGGAGGTATCTAAAAAGTACAAAATTCCAGTATTAAGGACAAAAGAAAAGACGTCGAGATTTTTGAGTAATTTGATAGAGTATCTAAATGATCAATTAGCGCCAACAATTACGCAGCACGGGGTTTTTGTAGAAGTGTATGGAGAGGGTATATTAATATTGGGAGAAAGTGGAGTAGGAAAGAGTGAAGCTGCGTTAGAACTGGTAAAGAGAGGACATAGGTTAGTTGCGGACGATATAGTAGAGATAAAAAAAATATCTGAAAAAACGCTTATGGGAACAGCACCAGATATAATAAGACATTTTATAGAGATACGTGGTATTGGTATATTAGATATAAAGAATTTGTATGGAGTAGGTTCTGTTAAGGTAACAGAAAAGATTGCATTAATAATTAATCTGGAGTACTGGGATGAAAAGAAAAATTATGACAGGTTGGGCTTGGTTGAAAATTATAGCAATATTTTAGGCGTGGATGTTCCATCGCTGTCTATACCAGTTGGGGCAGGAAGGAATCTTGCAGTGATAGTAGAGGTGGCTGCAATAAACATTAGACAGAGGAAAATGGGATATAATGCGGCAAAGGTATTAAATGATAGGGTTTTAGGCAAAAGAGAGTAGGTGCTAAAGTATGGTTAAATATGAAAGTTTTAGACATAGTATAAGAGACATAGTGGGTAGTAGTGATATAAAATTGGATGAGCCAATGAGTAAACATACTACATTTAGAGTTGGAGGTCCAGCAAAATTTTTAGTAACTCCGAGGTCAATAGAGAGTATAGTAAGTGTAATAAATTGCTGTAAAGAAAACAAAATAGAGTATTACATATTAGGTAATGGTAGTAATGTTTTAGTAAGGGATGAAGGAATAGATGGAGTAGTGATAAAGATTGCATCGAATTTTAGTTCGATCAATGTATTAAAAAACGAAATACAAGCAAGTGCAGGTGCATATTTAGGAGCAATTGCAAAAGAAGCTTTTAAAAATAGTTTGGGTGGATTTGAGTTTGCGTCAGGTATACCAGGTACTTTAGGTGGAGCAATAATTATGAATGCTGGTGCTTATGGTAAAGAAATGAAAGATGTAGTTGTGGATAGCACGGTGTTGACAGATTCAGGAGAGATTGTGACGTTAACAAACGAACAGCATGAGTTTTCATATAGAGATAGTGTGTTTCTACATAATAAATGCGTGGTGTTGGGATCTAAGATAAAATTATATAGTGATAATAAACAAGATATACAAAATTATATGAACGAATTGGCAAAAAAAAGAAGAGATAAGCAGCCTCTGGATAAGCCTAATGCAGGGAGTATATTTAAAAGACCAGAGGGATATTTTGCAGCCCAATTAATAGAACGTGCGGGACTAAAGGGTTACAGAATAGGAGGGGCAGAGGTTTCAACTAAGCATTCAGGATTCATAATAAATATAGGGAACGCTAAAGCAAAGGATATTCTAATGCTTATGGATTATGTAAAAGATACAGTAGCCCAAAAATTTGGAGTGAAGTTAGAACCAGAAATAAAAATCATGTAAACTGATAGATATGTAGGGGGAGATTCAAAATGAGGTTTGTTATTATTACGGGAATATCGGGAGCAGGAAAGAGTTTGGCAATGAAACATATGGAAGATATGGGTTTTTTTTGTGTAGATAATCTTCCGCCTGCATTAATGAGTAAGTTTATTGAAATTTGTGTGAGGGGAGAGAGTCAATTTAGTAAGATAGCACTTGTAATGGATATAAGGGGAGGAAGTATGTTAGATGATTTGTTACCATGTCTTAAAGTGCTAAAGAAAGAGGGGATACATTATGAAATATTGTTTTTAGATGCATCAGATGACACATTGATAAAGAGATACAAAGAAACTCGAAGAATACATCCTTTGTCAGCAAATGGAATGCTTATAGAGGGGATACAAGAAGAGAGACGAAGACTTTGCAGTATAAGAAATAAGGCAGATAATATAATAGATACATCAAATCTTTCATCTAAGACACTAAAGAATAAAATAAATGCAATGTTTGTCAATGAGGGAGAAGAGGATAGAATAATTACTAATATAGTGTCGTTTGGATTCAAGTATGGGGTGCCGGCAGAGTGTGATCTTGTGTTTGATGTCCGGTTTATACCAAATCCTTATTATATAGATGAATTAAAAAATTTGTCGGGGAAAGACGAAAAAGTACAAGAGTTCGTATTCAATATAAACACAACTAGGATTTTTGTGGAAAAAATAGTAGATATGTTGGAGTTTCTACTTCCCAATTACAAAAAAGAGGGTAAATTGCAAGTGATTATTGGTATTGGATGCACAGGGGGAAGGCATAGATCGGTTGCGATATCAGAAAAAATATATGATATTTTAAAATCTAAAAAAGAGCGGGTGTTAATAGATCATAGAGATATATACAAAGATAACAGATATAGAGGGTGAGATATAATGTCTTTTTCTAGTGATGTTAAGGAAGAGATACTAAGATTAAATATAAAGCGGGAAAGTGGAGGTTTTGCATGGCTTGTTGCGATAATACGCAATAGTGCCAATGTAGATATAAATAAGCATAAAATAAATATAGTTGTTCAGACAAAAAATGCGTTGATAGCGAGAAAAATATTTGAGGCTTTAAAAATATTGTATGGATATATGCCGCCTATAATAATGAAAAAAGTACAAGCAAGTACAGTTTATACAATAAGAATGAATGATGATAGTGTTGTTTTGGATCTTTTGAAAAGAGCCGGGATAGAGCGAAGTAAAGGAGCAATAAAGTATCAAAAAATATATTTATTAGATAATGTCAAAAGAGAGTATATTAGAGGCCTATTTTTGGTGAATGGGTCTATAAATTGTCCTCAAAAGAATTATCATTTAGAGATAATAAATGATAATATAATGTTGGCAATTGAGAATGAAAAGATTTTAAAAGATTTGGGGTTAGATTTTAAAATTGTTGAGAGAAAAGATCAGTATGTGTTATATGTAAAAAATGGAGAAGGTGTAGTAGATTTTTTGAATGTGGTAAAAGCACATAAAGCACTAATGGAATTTGAAAATATACGAGTGGTGAAGGAATTAAAAAACAATGTGAACAGGATGATAAATTGTGAGACTGCGAACTTAGAGAAAGTGGTCAATACATCAGTGCGACAAGTAATGTGTATAGAATATATTGAGAAGACTATTGGTATAGATAAATTACCATATCGATTAAGAGAAATTGCTAGGTTACGTCTTCAAAATAGAGAGCTTTCGCTAAAAGATTTAGGCCAAATGTTAACACCAGCTCTAGGAAAGTCTGGTGTTAACCATAGATTAAAAAAGATAGAAGAAATAGCATCGAAATTAGCTACTAAAACTAATGAAAATCTGACTTAACATTGATGCAACCAATATACGCAGGTTTATTAATAATGTCTGATGCATCATCATCAGGGTTTAAAATAATTGGGTGTTTGATCGATACATTACCATCCTCATACGTATATATTTGAGGATAATAAGTATTAGGATATCTTTGTTTCAAAAAACTATCCGTAGTAGAAGATTCAAGCAAAACTGTGTCTATGTTATCAACAGAATTTACGGGCAAGCAAATAACAGTATATGGTGGCATTAAATAAACAAAAAACGCATAGCTATCCTGCTTAGGTGTTTTTACCATAGAAGGGTTTGATGTTGACACTTTTCCCATCTGAGAGACAAGAATCTGACGTATTTTTTCTTTATTTTCGCTAGTCCAGGTTATTGAATAATCTGAATATTCAAATTCAATATCATTGCTTTTTATGCCCTTGGTAATTATATCTTTCATTTCTGAACAAACAGATGAATCACTTTTGATTTGAGCTGATCTAGTCCAAGAAAACAGCGATGATATGCAAAGCCCTGTAAACAAGAAAAACAAAAAAAGAACTATAATAAATTCAATCAGAGTAAAAGCATTTTTATGTCGCATGACGACACCTCCTATAAATTTTTGATTACATATCCATTTCTCCATAAGGTATAGTTCTATCTGTTGTTTGTTCTTTAGTGTATCCCTTCTCAAGATTTTTAGAATGAATGTAATTTTTGTAGTAATCAGAAGATACAGCATCTAAAAGATTAAGCATTAAGCTATAATACTCCTTATCTTCAGAATCATTCTTTATCCGTATCTTACACGCTTTGATTTCCTTAGCGAAATCATCAATAGATTTCGGAGAGAAACCAAATTGCTCTTTTAAAATCTTTATATTACTTATTTGCTCAAACGACAAAAAATCTATGAATTGCTGAAGTTCTGGATGCAATGATATAATGTTACCCTTAACTTTTTTAACTAATTTCTTCACAGACAAAACCAAATATGTTCTATCCTTTACTTTAAGTTTGTTTAATTTAGCATATAGTCTGCTAATTAAAGCAAGCCTTTTTTTAGAGTGATCCAACTTTTTTTGCATATCAGCTTTGTTGCTAATATTATATTTTTCAGCTAAAAATTTTTTGGAAGCATCAATAGAACTTTTCATGTTCTTGTAAGATTTATCAAGAGTAAATCTAGGATGAATAAACTTACTTGCACAATAATCATCAAGTTCCTTTTGATTACTTTCACAATTTTTAAAAATTTTATATATGGCATCAATTTTCTCTTGATTAGAATAAATCTTGCTTATAATTCTTTTTATTTGTTTGCAGGCAGATTTATTTTCTTGTAAAGCTATATGTAGATTTTCGAAAGTAAGGGGTCTATCTTTCAAAATCTCTTTTAAATGAGTTTCGAGTGCACCAGAATACGTCTCTTGAATAAGCCCTAAGTTAAGATGATCAATAGATGTATTTTTCGCTTTTCTAGATAAATATGTACTTTTTTGGTTCACAAATTCTGTAAAGGCATCGCCCAACAATTTAGAAAAATCTTTTTTTTCCCCCATAACAATTATCCCCTTTATAAAAAACTTACTTCAATCATTTAAATTTCATTTTACATACTTAAAATATTTTAGTATCATATAAGTAGTAAAAGAGGAGGTATAATAAATTGAAGCACCTAAAAAAAATTATAATCCTACTTATATTTATGATAACACTATTGACAGTGATATGTCAATCTGAAAATATAAAATCTTTAATAATAGGGTCAAGTATCAATACTTTAAAACACCAATATATAGCACGTTGCTTTTTTAGTAGTGATGAGATTAATAGAGTTATGAACGAAAATAAAGTGTGCGAAGCTCAAGAGGAAATAGAATTGATGAATTTTTCTGATTTTGATGAGAACGTAGAAGTTCACAAGATAGATAATGCACGGGTTAAGGGGTATGTGATACTGGTGTATAATCCGTTGTCAGTAAAAATTGCATATTCTAAAAAAATGGAGAATGGAGGAGAAAAAACTAGCGAAATAGCCAAAAGCAACAATGCGATTGCGGCTATAAATGGTGGAGGATTTAGTTATAGGGACAAAAATTTAAAGCCAATGGGAGTTATAATACATAATGGGGACATAGTATATAATGAGTTAAAAGATGATAATGTAAAACAAGATATAGTTGGGTTTACCAAGGAAGGAATGCTTATAGTGGGCAAACATTCAGTAAATGACCTAAAAAAAATAGACATAAGAGAAGCTGTGACGTTTGGACCTCCATTAATTGTTAACGGGAAAAAAGTTAATATAAAAGGAGATGGTGGATGGGGAATAGCTCCAAGAACTGCTATAGGACAAAGAGAAAATGGTACGGTGATACTAATGACACTAAAAGGGAGGAATTTAGATACGGTTGGTGCAACAATAAAGGATATACAGAATGAAATGCTAAAATATAGTGCAGTTAATGCATCAAATTTAGATGGGGGTAATTCTACAACAATGTTTTATGAAGGAGAATTACTAAATAAAAAAGAGTCAAAAGAAATAAAAGTACCAACAGCTATAATTGTAGAGAAATAAGCGAAAGCTCAAAGAAAAAGATTGACAACACTTCTGTTTTGCAGTAACATATTCCGGGACCAAAAGAGAGGAGGGGCTAAATGCGTATAAGATTAGGAAATATTAAGACTTTTATAAAAAAAGAGTTAATCAAGATAGGACTTGATATGGGTGTGTATACTAGCCATATGTTATTGTATTGCATTGAAAATGATATGAAAGAGGAGGCGATAGAGCTTATAAGGAATAAGATTGGTATAAATAGGCCAAATGTAGTAGGAGAAACGCCGTTACATCTTGCAGTACTAAATGGTATGTACGGTATTACAAGAAAATTAATCAATAGTGGAGCTTATATAAATGCTGTTGATAACAATAGAAGAACATCATTACATTATGCAATAAATTTGGGCGATGTGAAATTTGTTAAATTATTAATAGCAAATGGTGCTCAATTAAATGCGAGAGATAAGTTTTTTAGGACGCCAATGCATTATGCTGCTATTAGAGATGATAGGGAGATAATAAAGTTGTTGATAGATAATAATTCGTCTATCAATGTAAGAGATTTAAATGGAGAAACGCCTTTATATTTGGCAATAAAACGTGAGAAATATGAAGCGATAGATGTGTTGTTTGAAAATAAAGCAGATCTAAATATTTCCAACAAGTATGGCAATACTCTTTTACATATTGCTGTTACCAAAGATAACTATAAAGTTGCTCGTAAGTTGATAGATTTAAAAGTTGATATAAACCTCAAAAATGTAGTGGGAGAGACACCGTTAATTGTTGCGGTTACAATTAACAATTTCAGAATGGCAGATTTATTAATAAAAAACGGTGCTGAAATGTCAGCGATAGAAAAGTTGCAAAGAGTAGAAATTGTTGATATTTCATTACGAGGCGGCAGTAGAGATATGGTGGCTTTACTTATAAGAAATGGAGCCAATATTACAAGGCGGCTTTTAAGGTGGGCAAAGGCTAGAAAAGAGAAAGAAATATTGCGTGAAATTGATAAATGGATGGCTTTAAATAACAATGATATAGAAAAACTTTTGCGTGTGATAAATGATGAGAAGAACAATTATATATCATACAACAACAAAAAGTTGCTTAAAATAGCAATAATTAAGGGCAGAAAGGAAATGGCTAATGTGTTGATGCATAATTTGACTAATGATAAAATACGAACTTTGAAATGTTTGTTAGAGGATAAAGAACTAGACGATGCTTTTGATAAAATAAAAGAGAAATTTTATAATATAAAAGTTGAGAGAAATGAGTACGCTAAAAAAATTATTTTGGATTGTATATTTGAGTCAAAATTAATAAAAACAAAGGCTCCAATTATGGAAAAAAAATAAGCAACACAAAAAATACAACGGTATACACGAAAAAAAACTTGACTTTATGTGCCATGGTGTGTATACTGATAAATGTTATAGGGGAGTGGCTCAATTGGTAGAGTAGCGGTCTCCAAAACCGTCGGTTGCAGGTTCGAGTCCTGTCTCCCCTGCCAAGTAGGATATCGTTTTGGGTATCCTTTTTTTGTATCAATGAAAGTGAGGGCTGTAATGAGAGTTATTGAAATTATAAAAGATGAAAAAAAGAAAATGGTGCATATTTGTTTGGATGACAACTCAAAGCTTTCGATGTACGAAGATGATTATTATGGTTTAGGGATATACGATAAAGATGAGCTAACGAGTGAAGAGATTATTGAATTAACACGCAAAACTCAAGAAAGATTATCTAGGACATTGGCGCTTCGGATGATTCTTTTAAAAAGAAGGACAAGAAAAGAAGTAGAAGATAAGCTAAAAAATGAAGGTATATTTAGTGAGTGTATAGATGTGGTATTAAATGAGTTGGAAATTGAAGGTTACATAAATGATGATATGTATGCAAAAAAACTAGTCAAAAGAATGAGATCAAACAATAAATCTAGAAAGCAAATAGAACAGGAATTCATTGTAAAAGGACTTGATGCATCAAAACTTGATGTAATTGATGATAATAATTTAGATGAAGTTATTGCAAAGAATCTTTTTAATAAGAAATTTTCCGGTAAAGATTTAAGTGACGAAAAAGTCAAGGCACGAGCGTACAATTTTTTGAAAAGTAAAGGTTTTAGTTTTGATGTTATACGACAGTACATAAAATTTTGACAAAAACATTTTTGGATAATAGGACTTATTACTGGACACAATAAAAATATAACATAATGTCTAGGAGGAAGTGGTGGCTTTGGATAGATATGAAAACAAAGTAACATTTAGTAGAGAAGAGTTAGAGCAAGAGATAGAGAATACAATGGAAAACAAAAAGAATGATATAATAAAGGAATATGGTCAAACAAATGTAAAAAATAAACGCG
Source organism: Clostridiales bacterium (assembly GCA_017961515.1). NCBI lineage: Bacteria > Bacillati > Bacillota > Clostridia > Eubacteriales > Clostridiales bacterium. The sequence continues at coordinate 10,475 of JAGCXC010000077.1, forward strand.
GGAATATACATTGTTTAACAGTGATAGGACAGATAGAGGGCCATTTGGTTTTACCACCTCAAAATAAAACGACAAAATATGAGCATGTTATACCACAGCTTGTGGCTATAGAGGAAAGTGAAGAAATAGATGGATTACTACTTATATTGAACACAGTTGGGGGAGATGTAGAAGCTGGGCTTGCTATTGCAGAGATGTTAGCTAGTATGTCCAAGCCGACAGTGTCATTGGTATTAGGAGGTGGCCATAGCATAGGTGTGCCTATGGCAGTGGCGACAGATTATTCATTGATAGCTCCATCTGCAACAATGACTATACATCCAATAAGACTAAATGGAATGGTAATAGGTGTTCCACAGACATATGAGTATTTTGATAAGATGCAAGAGAGAGTAGTTCAATTTGTGTGCAAAAAGTCAAAAGTTACGCCAGATAAGTTTAAAGAGCTTATGTTAAAGACAGGAGAGCTGGCTAATGATGTGGGTACAGTACTGTTTGGAGAAGAGGCTACAAAAATAGGTTTGATTGATAGTATCGGAGGTTTAGCAGAGGCGTTAGATAAATTATATGAGCTAGTAGAAAAAAGAAGAGAGGTGTATGGTAGATGATATTGCATACTATTATGCCCATGGGCCTTATTTTAAACAATAATATATTGGACGATGTAAAATATAAAGAAGTAGATTATAAGGGAGAGAAGGTTGAAGTGACACAGTACAATAATAAAGTTGTGATAAGTAGACTTTATTCAACAGATCCTAAAAAATATTTAGATCCAGAGTTTGAGTTAGGAAAAGTTATAAAAAATAGTGAGTTGAACTAGATTTTAAATTGTTGTATAATAAAGGGAGTTTGATGTTTGGGGGGAGATTGATTGAATAAAAAGTATAAGAAAAAAAATAAAAAAGAGAATTATTTTAGGAAGCACAAAGATGATATTCTTGGAGTTATGTTAATAGCTATGGGAATAATTTTGTTTGTGGGATTTTTGAATATAAAGATTGGTGTCCTAAGCTTTATGGATAGGATATTTGTGGGTTTTTTTGGTGCAATGGCGGTATTTATACCGTTGTTTCTTGTGTTATGTGGAGTATATTATATATCAAATAGAGGACGAGCTGTGCAAAAATCTAAGCTTGTGCAAGGTATGCTTCTCATTATACTTATGTCTTCCATAATAAGCATAGGAGATTTTAACAGGAAAGATTATATAAATATGGGATTGGGAAGATTTTTCGTTACATTAATAAAGAATGAGTTTGGAAAAGGCGCAAAATTAGCAGGTGGAGGTTTTATAGGGAACATGGTTAGTTATCCACTTATACTAACGTTTGGCGAGATAGGGACAATAATAATATTTATTGCATTGTCGGTAATATGTCTGGTCATGTTAACTAATATTACTGTGTCGCGTGCATTTTCTGCGATTGTTAGTAATACTAAAAAGTTTTGTATGTTTATTATGGGATTGTTTAGGAAAAAAGATAATGTTAGAAATGTTGTAAGACTTAGGACTAATGATCTTAAGAGAGATATAGAGTTTAAAGGAAAGCTTTTGGAGGAAAATGAAAAGGAGAAAAAACCTGAAGAAAAAGATAAAAAAGACAGGAAATTTTCTTTTGGTGTATCTAAAGATGCTGATGCTAATAAGGGTAAGGGAAAAAGCAAAGACGAAGATGATTTTGCTGTAGATATTGCTACGTGTGATGATGTTTCGTATACATATCCTACTTTGAAGTTGTTATCAGAAAAGAATATTTCACATATGGGAGTGAAAGATCAAAGAGAGATAGCACTAAGAGGTGCAAAAAAATTAGAAGAAACTTTAGAGAGTTTTGGAGTAGTAGCAAAGGTAATTAATATATCAAAAGGGCCAGCGATTACAAGGTACGAGCTTCAGCCTAACACAGGAGTTAAGGTTAGTAAGATTTTAAATCTGTCGGATGATATAGCGCTAAATCTTGCAACTACAGGTATACGGATAGAAGCACCGATACCAGGTAAGGCGGCTGTTGGTATAGAGGTGCCCAATAAGGAAAGTTTGCCTGTACTAATACGAGAGGTTTTGGATTCGGAGGAGTTTAGAAAGAATAAATCTAACGTAGCATTTGCATTAGGTAAGGATGTGTCAGGCGAAAATATAATAGCGGATATTGCAAAAATGCCACATATGTTGATTGCGGGAGCTACGGGGTCGGGTAAGAGTGTGTGTATAAATTCCATAATAATTAGTTTATTGTATAAATCATCACCTGAGGATGTACGTATTCTTATGATAGATCCTAAAGTGGTTGAGCTTGGTATATATAATGGTATACCTCATTTGTTAATACCAGTTGTAACTGATGCCAAAAAAGCTTCAGGAGCATTAACTTGGGCTGTAAACGAGATGGTAAATCGATATAAGATGTTTGCACAAAAAGGTGTGCGTGATATAAAGGGATATAATGCTAATTTGGATCCAGAGAAGGAAGAAAAGAAGTTGCCACAGATAGTTATAATAATAGATGAGTTAGCAGATCTTATGATGGTAGCGCCACATGAGGTGGAAGATGCGATATGTAGATTGGCACAAATGGCTAGAGCTGCGGGAATGCATTTGGTCATTGCAACGCAACGTCCGTCGGTTGACGTAATTACAGGGGTGATAAAAGCTAATATTCCGTCTAGAATAGCTTTTTCAGTTTCCTCACAGGTGGATTCTAGAACTATAATAGATATGTCGGGAGCAGAAAAACTTTTAGGTAAGGGAGATATGTTGTATTTCCCTGTAGGAGAACCAAAGCCAATAAGGGTTAAGGGTGTTTTTGTATCAGATAAAGAAGTTGAAAGAGTTGTTGAGTTTATAAAGAACACATGTGTATCTGAGTACGATGATGGAATTATAGATGCAATAAATAATTCAGATAACAATAAGCAGGATAAAGAGGATTCGGAGGATTCAGATGAATTGATAGAGCCAGCAATGGAGTTAGTTGTGGGTATGGGACAAGCGTCTACATCATTATTGCAAAGAAAGCTAAAGGTAGGATATGCAAGAGCGGCAAGAATAATAGATGAGCTTGAGGAAAAGGGTGTAATAGGTGAATATGAAGGAAGTAAGCCTAGGCAAGTAAATTGGAATAGGGAGATCTTAGCCGAGTATCAGATGGCAAAAAGTTCGAATAGGGATTAGTTAAATATTAGGAGGAGATCACAGTGGCAATTGTTATAGATGGTAAAAAAGTTTCAAAAGAAATAAAAGAAGAAGTAAAAGAAGAAGTTATGAATTTAAAAACAAAGGGAGAAGAGATTGGGCTTGCGGTTGTGTTGGTGGGAGATGATAGCGCATCTAAAGTATATGTATCTAGAAAGAAAAAGACATGTATGGAGCTTGGAATAAATTCGTATGAGTACATATTGGATGGGGCGACAACACAAAAAGAAATACTTTCGTTGATACATGAATTAAATAATGATAGTAGAATAAATGGAATATTGGTTCAATTGCCATTGCCAAAACATATAGACGAGCGTGTAGTGCTGTCTAGCATAGATTCTAGGAAGGATGTTGATTGTTTTCATCCAGAGAATGTGGGAAAATTGGTAAGAGGAGATGGAGAAATTTTTCCTTGTACACCATATGGTATAATGATATTAATGAAAAGGTACGATATAGAAGTGGAAGGGGCGAACTGTGTAATCGTGGGAAGAAGTAACATAGTAGGTAAACCCATGTCTTTACTTTTGCTGAACAAAAGTGGAACAGTTGCAGTTTGTCATTCTAAGACAAAAGATTTAAAGGATATAACTAAAAGAGCCGATATATTGGTATCAGCAGTGGGTAAACCTAATTTAATTACAGAAGATTATGTGAAGGATGGAGCTGTTGTTATTGATGTTGGAATCAATAGAATGGCTGATGGAAAACTTTGCGGAGATGTAGATTATGAAAGCGTAAGTAGAAAGGTCGGCTACATAACACCTGTACCAGGGGGAGTAGGACCAATGACGATAGCAATGCTTATGAAAAATGTAGTTAAGTTAAAGAAACTTTCGATACAGAATAAAGAAAATGCCTAGGAGCATATAAGTATTAGGTGTTAAGTTTTAATCAAGAGGGGTGATGTAATGAAACAGATTTTGAAGGATATAAGAAGTTTAAAAAAGTTGTTTAGTAATAGGAATTTTTATTTTGTATTTACAGTATACCCTTTAGGAGCATTTTTATATATGTATGCGGTGGGTAAGATTAAGGAAAAACCGTTAATTACGGGAGAAACACAAGAGATGTATTCCGTAGCCACAATAATAGCCGCAATGTTTCTTGTGGTGTATACGGTATTTGAAATAATAGACAAAAAGTTGCAATATAAAAATCAGGGAGATAAGTTAAAGTTAAAACAAGATGAAAAAGATTGGCAAAAAAAAGTCAAATAAAGTAATTAAGGTGGTGGTGACGTGTATTTTTATGTAGCAAAGTTTTTTAAATTTTTAGCGGGACGATTTGTCTTTGTACCATACTTTAGTTATCTTTTGTGGGATTTGTGTATGAGGTTACAACCAAGCATAGATAAACTTAAGGCAGGGATTTTTCCGACCGAAGAAGAGCCTTTTTATATGATAGGGGATATAGTATTAAATTTTATGATGTCTTTTGGTTTATTTGATCGTACACCAGAAGGTTATAGAAATTGGTATATTACTTTTAGTGTACTAATTTTTTTGGCAATACTTATAGGAGTAGATGTTTTGTATAGGAATTTTATTGCACCGGTGACAATAAAAGAAGAAAAGCCTAAGGAAGTATCAGATGACGAAGTAAAAGTGCCACCATACCCATTTGATGAAGATAAGTTACAGTTAATTGTCGGATTAAAGCATGATAAATTGACACTTAAGAAGGTAAAGAATCCGGAGTGGGTTACTATAGGAGAAAAAGGACTATATCAGAATATACTAGTAACTGGTACAATAGGAACAGGAAAAACTGCATCTGCAATGTATCCATTTGCAAAGCAAGTAATGTTTTACAAAAGTTATGATCCTGAGATGAAGCCTGGTATGTTGATATTAGACGTTAAGGGTAATTTTTATCAACAAGTGGAGATATTTGCAAAAGAGGCAAATAGAATGGACGATCTATTGGTTATAGAGCTGGGTGGTCCTAATAAATATAATCCATTACATAAGCCAGATCTTAAACCTTTGGTTTTGGCAAACAGAATAAAGACAGTTTTGGGATTGTTTTCTCAAAAAGGTGCATCTGACGGATATTGGCTAGATAAAGCGGAGTTGTTAATAGCTGAGTGTATAAAATTAATACGTTTATACAATGATGGTTATGTTACATTTGCGGAAGTAAATAAGCTAATAAGTAATAAAAATTACTTGATTAATAAAGTTACAGTATTAGTCGAAGATCAAGATATAATGACAAAAGAAGAGCTAGATTTGTTTGATACAGCAAGGAACTATTTTGAAGGAGAGTATTCAAATTTGGCAGAGAATACATTAACGACTATACAATCAGTTGTAACACAGATGACACAGTTCTTCTATACAGATCCAGAAATTAGAGACACATTTGCAGCACCAATAGAAGAGCTAAACTTTTTAGGCTTTAAGGACGTTATAGATAAAGGTAAGATAGTTATATTGAAAATGAATGTTGCACAATATCGAAATCTTGCAAAGACTGTAGCGGCCTATATGAAGTTAGACTTCCAGACAGAAGTAATGTCGCGCTTGGTTAGAAAGGGTGCGAATAAAAATAGGCCTGTGTTTATGATAAGTGATGAGTATCAAGAATTTGTTACAGCAACAGATGCAGAGTTCTATGCACAAAGTAGAGAGCCTAAGTGCTGTAGTATAGTAGCGACACAGAGTTACACATCAATGATAAATACACTAAAAGATAAGGATGTAGTAAGAACAGTAACACAGAACTTGATAAATAAGATATGGCTAAGGACAGATGATTCATTTACAGTAGAAGAGGCACAAAAACAACTAGGTAAGGAAGATAAAGAAAAAGTGTCCAAGTCTATAAGTGAGTCATCGGGAGATGTTACAAAGAGTAGGATATTGGGAAAACTCGTTTCAGATAAGGCAAGTATATCTGAGAGTTTAAATATAAATATAGTTTCAGAGTTTATATTTGAGGAACAAATATTTACTCAGAGACTGGATGTATTCACAGGAGTATGCTTCCTAAGTGATGGATCAAAAATAATAGAACCAACTGTGGTGCATATGCAGCCATACTTTGGCGAAATAATAAAGAATAATATATGTAGCAAGAAGATGGCTGGATTAAAAAAGAGAATGCAACATGTGTCAGATGAAGTAGAAGGTGACAGTGGAAATAACAAAGCAACAGGTAGGGTATCTTCTAATGGGGTAGGTGGTGCAAGAGAAGAAAGAAAAAAACAACCAAGAAAAAGGTACTATGCTAAAAAAGGAACAGGAGTAAGGAGATATTTTTAAATTTAGGTATTTAAATATAAAAATATAAGGGGGATGTGTAGTATGGCAAAGAAGTTAAGAAGTGTTGGTTTGAGATTAAAAGATAAAGCTTTAGATAGAAATTTTGTTAGAAAAATGAAAAATGTTGTTGTAGTGGTAGCATATGCGTTGTTTATTGTAGCACTAATGAATGAAGTGGTATTTGCAGCACAGGGAGATAATATATTTGATGGATTTCAACAAATGTTAGATGCTGTAAAAGGAAAGATTTTAGGATTCTCCACAGCTGCAGTAGTTATAGGTGTTGGAGTAGGTGCAATGATGAAAAAGTTTAGTATGGGAAAGCAAGATAAAATAGAAATGGGAAATAAATTGATGAAAGATTCTATTATAGCATTTGTAATTTTGAATGCAACACCAAGAATTCTTAACTTTGTAACTAGTTATCTTGGTAGTGGAACAAATTCGATAAATACCTGATTAATCTAAAATAATTAGAGAGTATGTGGCTTGTTTTAAACCACATACTTTTTTTATTTAATCAATTACTTAGGAGGATTTTATTATAATGAATAGACATAAATTAATTGTTGTATCAATAATGATGTGTATTTTTCCTTTTATTCTATGTAAACAATCATATGGAGTAAAATTAAAAGAGAAAGATGTAAAAGTATCTATAATTGTACCTGTGTATAATAGAGAAGAATACTTAGGTATATGTATGGATAGTCTAATAAATCAACATCTAAAGGAAATAGAGATAATATGTGTGGATGATGGATCTACAGATAATAGTGGTAAAATTTTAGATAAATATGCCCAAGAAGATGATAGAGTTATAGTGATTCATCAGGAGCATAAAGGGGTGTCAGCTGCAAGAAATAGTGGATTAGATGCTATGCCAAAAGGAGAATATATTACGTTTGTTGATTCGGATGACTATATAGAGGAAGATATATATACTTATGCGTACAATGTAGCAAAAGAGCATGATGATGATATTTTAGAGTTTGGATATAGGTGTTTTAGAGAAGGAGAGGAGTGCGCTGAGCAACAAAATATATTCACTACTTCGTGGGAAGATAAAAATATAACAGTTGATAAAAATGAAATAAATAAGGATATATTGATAGGTAATTTTTTTTTATGGAATAAATTATATAAAGCAGAGATGTTAGAAAAAGGAGGAAACGTAAGATTTGTAGAAGGTATGTTGTATGAAGATAATGCATATAATCTTATGGTGTTGCCAGCTGTAAGAAGGTATGAAAGGATAAACAAGGTATTTTATAATTACAGAAGAACACCAGAATCCATTGTTAGTAAGGGAAGAAGTAATCCGGGTTTACAAAATTGTATAAATGCTATTCCAGCAGTTTGCAATAAATGGAGAGAGGAAGGTTTGATAAAGGGAAATGAAGGTTATTTATTAGATATGATTTTGGAAAAATATTTTTGGATTCTGGATGATATAGCTAGTACGGATGCAAGTTATGCAAATAAAATTTTAGAGTATTTTGGGGATGATATATATAACGAAAATGTTTTGATTAGAAGTAGTCAATATGTAAAATGTTGTTTAAAAAATTTGGAAACATATAGGAGTAAAATGACTGCAGTATAGGTTGCGATTATAGATATGTTTTTTGAAGATAAAAAGCTATGTTAAAATAACATGGCTTTTTTTTATGTTAACATATTTTAATTTATCTTCATATAAATAATTAAGACAACCTAAAATAAGGAGGATAAATGATGTATAGAAATATGTTACCTAATAAATTATTTCCGTTTGTAAGTACATTTAAATTGGGGAAGGCATATGTACCTTATCAAACTATATCTTGTGTTTTGGAGCCAGAAAAGGCGATAAAAAAAGGAACAATATTTCCAGAACTTTATTCTTCATATGGCAACAAACAAAAATTTATTTAAAGGAGGTATTATATGTGTCCAGATAGGCAAAATTTGTTGAAAGAAATAATGGCAATAGATTTTTTCTTGTATGATTTAGCTTTGTACTTAGATACTCATTCGGGTGACAGAAGAGCATTGTTGACATTCAATGATTATTTAAAAAGAGTTAATGCGATGAAAGAAAATTATGAAAGAGCATATGGTCCATTAACCTACGACAGAAGGACTAACGGTATTAATTGGCAATGGATAGATTGTCCTTGGCCTTGGGAATATTCATATAACTAATTTAGAAAGGAGTATAATATATGTGGATTTATGAAAAAAAATTGCAGTATCCTGTAAAAATAAAGAATAAGAATCCTAAAATAGCCAAGTATATAATAAGCCAGTTTGGGGGTCCAGATGGAGAGCTTGGAGCTTCACTAAGGTATTTAAGTCAAAGATATTCTATGCCAGATGGCGTATCAAAAGGAGTATTAACTGATGTAGGTACAGAAGAACTGGCACATTTGGAAATAGTGGGAACAATTATACATCAATTAGTAGATGGAGTATCTCCGAAAATCTTAGAACAAGAAGGTTTGGGAGCATATTATACAGATCATGGTTTAGGAGTTTATCCACAAGCGGCATCAGGGGTTCCATTTGATGCAATAGCGTTGGGAGTAAAAGGTGATCCTATAGTAGATTTGACTGAGAATTTGGCAGCTGAAGAAAAAGCAAGAATAACATATGAACACTTGATAAATATTTGTGATGATCCAGATGTTGTAGATCCTTTGAAATTTTTAAGACAACGAGAGATAGTACATTTCCAAAGATTTGGAGAAACATTGCAAAGAGTGCAATCAAAATTAGAAGAGAAAAAATTTTTTATGTTTAAAAATCCTTGTTGCAGTAGTATGTAATCAATTTAAATTCCACTGTTAATTATGACGGTGGGATTATATTATTTTGCTGTGTTTAGTAGTCAAAGACAAAAGGTAAATACTTGATTTTTTTGAAAAGGTGGTATATAATTAAAAGGCAAATAAAAATTGGCTAGATTTGGAAAATGGTTGAAAAATAGAGGGAGTAAGTCCTCTATGTGAAGAAGGGAAGGGGTGTGAAAGTAGGGAATAGTTTAAGAAATAAAATATTGTTTAGAGTATTAAAGGTAAAAAAATAATTTTTTAGAAATTAAAATGTAAGATGGATAGAGAGGGTGTTTAGAATGATAAAGAAAATTAAAAATATTAGTGAAAAAATAAAAAAGAAAACTTCAGATAAAGATTTTATGATAAAGTTAAAAAATATTGTTGTTTTAGGAACATATGTGTTATTTTTTGTAGCATTATTAAGTGAGACATGCTTGGCCGCAAATGAAACTATATTGGATAGTTTTAATAATATGTTAAATGATGTTAAAAAAAGTCTTTTAAAGTATTCTGCAGCCGCGGCTGCTATAGGTATTGCAACAGGAGCGTTTATGAAAAAGTTTAGTTTTGGTAGACAGGAGCAGATAGAAAAGGGCGGCAAATTAATGAGAAACTCTGTTATAGCATTTGTGATAGTACATGCGGCACCAAGAATCCTTAATTTTGTAACTAGTTATCTTGGACATGGAAATGAAGATATAAATTTAGGTTAATGAAAAAATTAATTATATATAGATTGTGTTGAGTTACACATTTCTTTGTGAGGGGAAAACGTAGGCTGTCTTGTCTTAAGAGAGTATGTTTTTCCTTTTAGTATTTCTTATATTTTTTTAATAATAATTGTAAAAGTAAGAGGTAAAAGTGTATACAAATGAGCACTTGATTTTTTAGCAATAGCAGTATATAATTTGAAGATAGATGAAAAATGGAGGGGTTAAAAAATGGATTATGGGAAAACATTGAATTTGCCAAAAACAGAATTTCCTATGAGAGCAAATTTACCACAAAGAGAGGGAGAATACCTAGAAGCGTGGGAAAAAATGGATATTTATAATAAACAATTAGCTAAAAATAAAGGTAAGAAAAAATTTGTATTACACGACGGTCCGCCGTATGCGAATGGTGGTATACATTTGGGAACGTCTTTAAATAAAATTTTAAAAGATTTCATCGTAAAGTTTCATAGTATGAATGGGTACTATACCCCGTATGTACCTGGATGGGATACTCATGGGCTTCCAACAGAACAAAGAGCTATAAAAGAATTAGGTTTAAGAAGGCATGAGGTTGGACCAATAAAATTTAGAGAAGCATGTGAAGGATTTGCAAGAAAATATATAGATGTACAAAGAAATGCATTTAAGAGATTGGGAGTTAGGGCAGATTGGAGTAATCCATATATAACATTAAAGCCTGAGTTTGAGGCAGAGCAAATAAAAGTATTTGGAGAAATGGCAAAGAAGAAGTATGTATATAAGGGATTAAAACCTGTGTATTGGTGCCCATGTTGTGAAACTGCTTTGGCAGAGGCAGAGATAGAGTATGCCGACCACAACACAGTATCAATATTCGTTAAATTTAAGGTAAGAGATGATAAGGGTGTTATTTTTGACAAGGTAGGATCCAGAGATAATGTGAATTTTGTAATTTGGACAACCACCACATGGACATTACCTGGTAATATGGCTATATGTTTGAATAAGGATTTTGAATATTCGGCAGTGTTAGCGAATGATGAATATTATATAATTGCTACTGAATTAATTGACAGTGTTATGAATGCAGCTAATATAACAGAGTACAAAAAAGTTGCTTCGTTTAGCGGTAAAGAATTAGAGGGAGTCTTGTGTAAACATCCGTTTATAGATAGAGACTCAGTGGTTATAGTTGGGGAGCATGTCACACTAGATGCTGGTACTGGATGTGTACATACGGCGCCTGGCCATGGGATAGAAGACTTTTTAGTTTGCCAAAATTATGATATAGATATTTTAGTTCCTGTAGACGACAAAGGGTATATGACAGCTGATGCCGAGGAATTTAAAGGGTTATTTTATGAAGAAGCGAATAAAGCAATACTTGATAAGTTAAAAGATACAGGTAGTCTTTTGGCAACCCAAGATATTTTGCATCAATATCCACATTGCTGGAGATGTAAAAATCCTATAATATTTAGGGCAACAGAACAGTGGTTTGTATCAATAGATGGTTTTAAGAAAGCTTCGTTAGAAGAGGTAAAAAAGGTTAATTGGATACCGGAGTGGGGAGAAGATAGGATAACATCAATGATAAGAGATAGAGGAGATTGGTGTATATCAAGGCAACGTACATGGGGAGTGCCAATACCGATTTTCTATTGTAAGGAGTGTCACACTGAGCTAATTACAGATGAAAGTATAAAAAGCGTGTATGAGCTATTTAAAAAAGAGGGATCTAATGCTTGGTATAAGTATGACGCAGTGGATATTTTGCCTAAAGGTACAAAATGTAAATGTGGATGTAGCGAGTTTGATAAAGAAAAAGATATAATGGATGTGTGGTTTGACTCAGGTTCTACACATGCTGCTGTGTTGGCCAATAATGAGGATTTGGAATATCCAGCAGATATGTATCTAGAAGGTAACGATCAATATAGAGGATGGTTTCAGTCTTCTCTATTAACTGCGGTAGCAACTAATGGTAAAGCACCATATAAGACAGTTGTTACACATGGTTATGTTGTTGATGGGGAAGGAAGAAAAATGTCTAAGTCGCTGGGCAATGGAATAGATCCATTTGATGTTATAAAAGAATACGGGGCGGATATATTAAGATTATGGGTTGCATCATGTGATTACAAAGCAGACATTAGAATATCTAAAGAGCTACTCGCGCAAATATCTGAAGTGTACAGAAAGATAAGAAATACAAGTAGATACATAATAGGAAATATACACGATTTTAACCCCGACACAGATTGCGTTGAATATAAAGATTTATTAGAGATAGATAAAGTTATGTTGTTAAAGCTTTCGCAATTATTAGAAAAAGTTAATGAATCTTACAAAGCGTATGAGTTCCATATTATGTTCCATGCAATACATAATTTTTGCGTTGTAGATATGAGTAATTTCTATCTAGACATAATAAAAGATAGATTATACACATTAAAGCAAGATTCAAAAGAAAGAAGATGTGCGCAGACTGTTATATATACAATATTAGATGTATTAGTTAGGATATTGACGCCAGTGCTTGCTTTCACAAGTGAAGAAATATGGAAGTATATGCCTCATAAAAAGGGTGATGATCTAGAAAGTGTTCAGTTAAATGATTGGCCAGTTCTACCAGATGAGTACTTAAATAAAGGGCTTGAAGAAAAATGGAATAAGATTATGGATATAAAGACTGATATATCAAAAGCTTTAGAAGAGGCAAGAAATGAGAAAGTTATAGGTCATTCTCTAAATGCAGAAGTTGTAGTTTATGCAAATGATGCAAATTACAAATTTATAGATAATATAAAAGATGATATGGGGTCTATATGTATAATATCTAAGTTTACCTTGGATAAGATAGAAAATGCTCCTGATGGTGTTGCTTCCTCGGAGTTAGTTGATGGGATAAAGGTTCTTGTTAGACAAGCAAGAGGAGAAAAGTGTGAGAGATGCTGGATGTACAGTGAAACAGTAGGACAGAGTAAAGAACATCCTACAATTTGTAAAAGATGTGAAAGTAACTTGGTATAGAAGATAATAACATTATACGTATGCCGGTGTCGGGAGAGTTTAATATTGCCCTCCGATAGAGGCTTTTAGAGTCTACATGTGGTGCGTATATGTAGACTCTATTTGATGTAATACGAAAGATTGAAAATTAAGTTATATTGAATGTGTTTTATAAGGAGTAGATTTAATGAAGAGCACAGGAATAAATGATAGTTTAGTAGAGGCTTTGAAAAAAGAGAATATATTGGTTCCGACAAAAGTACAAAGTGAGGTTATACCAAAAGCTCTTTGCAATTTGGATATAGTTGCAAGATCTAATACTGGTACGGGAAAGACGTTAGCATATTTGTTGCCGATTTTTGAGAAGCACAGATATGAAGATAAGGTTATGCAAGCGATAATACTAACACCAACACATGAATTGGCTATACAGGTTGTAAGATGGATAGAGAGGTTGTCGCAAAATTCGGATAATTATCTAACAGTTATGCCAGTGATAGGGAATGTTAATATAGATAGGCAGATAAAGAAACTAAAGACCAAGCCTAATATATTAGTGGGATCACCTGGCCGAATACTTGAGTTAATCAAGAAAAGAAAGATAACGGCACATACTGTAAAAACTATAGTTATAGATGAGGTAGATAGATTATTGGATAAGAATAATGTTGATATGGTGTTGGCCATTATAAAAAGCACACTAAAAGAAAGGCAAATAATGTGTTTTTCTGCCACGCTAGGGAAGGTTACTATGGAGATTGTGAAAGAAATAACAAAGAATTTGCAAATTGTAGAATGTGGCGAAGATACAAGTGTGCCAAAGGAGATAGAACATAGATATTTTGAGGTAGATGCTAGAAAGAAAGTTGAATTGTTTAGAAAGATAGTTAGTGCAATGGACATTGACAAATGTATTGTGTTTGTTGATCCTAGTCCAGATATAGAACTTATAACTAATAAGCTTAAGTTTCATAAAATAAATGCAGAGAGTATACACGGTAATAACATAAAGCTTGATAGGAAAAAAACTTTAAGTGATTTTAGAAGTGGCAAACTTAAATTTTTGATTGCATCTGACATTGCAGCAAGAGGATTAGATATAGGCGATGTTACTCATATAATTAATTTTAATCTGCAAAATGATATAAAAAGTTATATTCATAGAGCGGGGAGAACTGGCAGGAATGGCAAAGGTGGAGTTATTATATCATTGGTTACACCAAAGGAATTGATGGTACTAAGAAAGCATGCAAAAACTATGAATATTAAATTAATAGCAAGTGATGTATACAAAGGGAAAATAATAAATAAAGGAGAAAGATAACAATGAAAAATCCGCAAGTAATAATTGAAATGGAATCGGGCAATAATATAGTGGTAGAATTATATCCAGAGATCGCACCAAATACAGTAAATAATTTTATATCTTTAGTGCAAAAAAATTTTTATGATGGATTAATATTTCATAGAGTAATACCGGGTTTTATGATACAGGGAGGATGCCCAGATGGGACAGGTATGGGAGGCCCTGGTTATTCAATAAAAGGTGAGTTTACAAATAACGGTTTTGAAAACAAGTTAGAGCATGACAGAGGCGTTATATCTATGGCAAGAAGCTATTTACCAGATTCACAAGGATCACAGTTTTTTATAATGACAAAGAGAGCACCTCATTTAGACGGAGAGTATGCTGCATTTGGAAAAGTTATAGAAGGTATGGATGAAGTAGATAAAATTGTATCTGCTGATAGGGATTATAACGACAAACCATATAAAGATCAAGTGATGGTAAGAGTTACAGTTGATACTTTCGGGAAAGAGTATGGAGAACCTAAAAAAGTGTAGAAATACATGTGTTATAGAAGTTTTTGGGTATTGACTAATATTTTTTAGTGTAGTAGCATATTGTAGTGTATGTTACTACTTTTAAGGTAAGCTAAAGGGAAGGAAAATAAAAATGTTAGAAATAATAAAAGCGATGATTTTAGGTATAATACAGGGTATAACTGAGTGGTTACCAATAAGTAGCACAGGTCATATGATATTGTTTGATGAATTTGTGCCAATGAATGTAACTGGGAAATTTAAAGAGTTATTCTTGGTTGTTGTACAGTTAGGATCAATAATGGCTGTTGTGATTTTGTTTTGGAGTAAGCTAAATCCGTTTTTGAGATCTAAAAGCAAGCAAGAAAAAATAGATACATATAGCCTGTGGTTTAAAGTTGCAGTGTCTAGTATACCTGCTATTGTGGCAGGATTGTTTTTGGATAAGTACATTGATCGACTTTATAATCCTATAACAGTTGCTGTTTCGCTTATAATATATGGAGTACTATTTATAATAATAGAAAACATGAAGAAGACAGAAAGAGCAACCAATATAAGCGATTTAAGTTATAAGATGGCATTTATTATAGGTTTATTTCAGGCATTGGCGTTGATACCGGGAACATCTAGATCGGGCTCTACAATTATTGGTGCATTATTATTAGGAGCATCAAGATCTGTAGCCTCAGAATTTACATTTTTTTTGGCTATTCCGATAATGTTTGGGGCAAGTATTTTAAAGGTTTTAAAATACGGTTTAGTATTTAGTTCATTGGAGGTTTTAATACTTTTAGTTGGATCATTAGTAGCGTTTATTGTGTCAGTGTTCGTGATACAGTTTTTAATGAGGTTTATAAAAAAGCATGATTTTAAAATATTTGGCTATTATCGGATTGTATTGGGGATTTTGATATTAATTTATTTTTCTTGTTTAGCTAGATGATGGAGCATATTTGTACTTTTTTTATTTAGTGTGATATAATTCAATTGGAAACGTTGTTTATTTATCATATGAAAGGCTAGGTGATAGCAGGACGAATTTAGTAACTACATTGTGTTCATGGGGGAATGTATATGTCGATAAAAACAATTGGAGTATTAACGAGCGGAGGAGACGCTCCGGGAATGAATGCCACATTAAGGGCAGTAGTTCGATCGGGGATAGGTAATGGGTTCCACGTTATGGGTATAAAAAAAGGGTATCATGGTCTTTTACGTGGTGATATGGAAGAGATGACATTAAGGTCAGTATCTGATATAATAAACAGAGGTGGTACGATTCTTCAAACGGCGAGATCGACTGAATTTATGACAAAAGAAGGAATAACTAAGGCTATAGATATATGTAAGGTGTTTTCAGTGGATGTTATAGTGGTTATCGGAGGAGATGGATCTTTTAGAGGAGCAAAAGATTTGTGTGATGCAGGCATGCCAGTTATAGGGATACCGGGAACTATAGATAATGACATAGGTTGTACCGATTATACTATAGGATTTGATACTGCACTAAACACAGTAAAGGATGCAGTAGATAAAATAAGAGATACTGCATTTTCGCATGAGAGATGTAGCGTGGTAGAAGTAATGGGACGTCATGCAGGTTATATTGCACTTAATGTAGCATTGGCGACGGGTGCGGAAGTTGCGCTAATACCAGAAAGAGACTTTGATTTAAACAGCGATATAATAAAGCCAATTATAGAAGGAAGAAATAGAGGTAAAAAGCATTATATTGTAATTGTGGCAGAGGGAGTAGGAAGAGCAACTGAGATTGCGACTGACATTACTAAGATGTCTGGAGTTGAAGCAAGGGCTACAGTTTTAGGACATATTCAAAGAGGCGGAAGTCCTACTGCAAGAGATAGAGTTATGGCTGGAATAATGGGAGGACATGCAGTAGATTTATTAAAGGAGGGCAAGGTTAATAGAATAGTTGCAATGCAAAAGGGTAGAGTAACAGATATGGATATAAAAGAGGCGTTGCAGATGAAGAAGGATTTTGATGATAGTTTGATGGATCTTAACAAGTTATTAGCGCTTTAATATATGTAGGAAGGGACGTGAGCATAGTTTGAATTTGCCCAATATATTAACTGCAATAAGATTTTTTATGGTGCCGTTTTTTGCATATTACCTATATGTGCAACAGTATAAGATTGCCATTATTATATTTGTGTTGGCAGGTATAACAGATGTACTGGACGGATATATAGCAAGGAAGCATAAAATAGTAACTGAGTGGGGAAAGTTGATGGATCCGCTGGCGGACAAGTTGATGCAACTTACAGCACTGGTTATGCTCACGATTCATAAAATAATACCATGGGTATTTTTAGTGATCATGTTAGTGAAGGAATTGACTATGGTTGCGGGGAGTATTAAGTTATATAAAAAGGATAATGTTGTTGTGTCGGCAAATTGGTATGGCAAGTTTGCGACAGTTATGTTTTATGTGGCTATAGTAGTTACAATGTTATTTAAAATATTAGGCATGGATGGAATAATGTCTAAAGTTATAGTTATAATATTAATATTACTAACATTGTTTGCGATGATATATGCATTTATAAAGTATGTGTTTGTTTATAAAGAGGCTACTAAAAAGAAAGATATATAATTTAGGAGAATAGATTTTATGAACGATAAGACAATGAAAGTTTTAGAATTTGATAAAGTACGAAATATATTAGAAAGTTTTGCAGCCTCAATTTTGGGGAGAGAGCATATACATAAACTTAAACCTTCAACAGATTTTGGAGTTGTATCTAGTAGATTGAAGGAGACGACAGATGGAGTAAGCTTTATATTGAAGTTTGGACAACCGTTACTTGGTGGAATAAAAGATATACGTGGTTCGATAAAAAGACTTAGTATGAATGGTATATTAAATTGTAAAGAGTTGTTGGATACTGCTGATACATTGAGGACTTCGCGGATGTTGAAAGCGTACTTAAACAAAGATGCATTAGAGGGAAATGTTTTAAATGAGATTATAGAAAGATTGTTTGTTAATAAGAAGTTAGAAGATGAGATATTTTCTGCGATTGCAGATGAACAGGAGCTTAATGATCATGCAAGTCATGAACTGTATTCCATAAGAAGACAGATATCGTCAATGCAAGTTTTTATAAAGAATAAATTAAATGAGTTAGTTAAAAGTGCTAGGTTTACTAAGTATATGCAAGATGCTATAGTTACCATGAGAGACGGAAGATATGTTATTCCTGTTAAGCAAGAATACAGGAATGAAGTATCGGGGCTTGTACATGACGCGTCAGCATCAGGAGCGACAATTTTTGTTGAACCAATGGTTGTAGTTGAATCTAATAACAAAATAAAAGAGTTAAGGATAAAAGAGAAAATTGAGATAGATAGGATATTACGAGAGTTAACTGATAAGACAAAAGAAATTAAAGATGAGCTTTCGCAAAACGTAGATAATTTGGGAGTGATAGACTTTATATTTGCAAAGGCAAGCTTTAGCTTAAAATACAAGTGTGGATGTCCAACTCTTAGCGAAAAGAAGGAAATATATATACAAAAAGGACGACACATATTGTTGGATCAATCAACTGTTGTTCCAATTGATTTTTGGTTGGGTAAGGATTTTAATATACTTGTGATAACAGGACCTAATACAGGAGGCAAGACTGTTACATTGAAAACAGTAGGGTTGTTTGCATTGATGACACAATCAGGATTACATATACCAGCTGGGCAAGATACGGTTATGACAGTGTTTGATAATATATATGCTGATATAGGGGATGAACAAAGTATAGAGCAAAGTCTTAGCACATTTTCATCTCATATAAAAAATATAATAAATATATTAGATGATGTAGATTGCAATTCTTTGGTGTTGCTTGATGAGATTGGAGCGGGGACAGATCCAACTGAAGGTGCAGCTTTGGCTATGTCCATATTAAATTATATTCGGCAAAGAAGGGTAAGTGCTGTTGCTACAACGCATTATAGTGAACTTAAAGTATATGCAAGCACAACAGAGGGTGTGGAGAATGCAAGTTGTGAATTCGATGTAAATACGTTAAGACCTACATATAAGTTGTTGATTGGAGTGCCTGGTAGAAGTAACGCATTTGCTATTTCTAAAAAACTTGGGTTATCTGATAAGATAATACAAGATGCAAACAGTTTACTTACGAAAGAACAAGTTCAATTTGAGAATATGTTACAACAGATAGAATATAATATACAACAGACGGAAAGTGAAAAGAACAAAACTGAGTCTATTAGAAAAGAAATAGAAAGTGTGCAAGGGGAGCTTAAACGACAAAAATCTAAGCTTGTTGATCAAAAATCACGCATAATAAAAGAAGCGAGAGAGGAAGCTAAGAAAATTTTAGAAGATGCAAGAGAAGAAGTAGCCAGTATAATAAATGAAATGAAAAAAGCACAATTACTAGGGGATGAGAAAGAGAGAAACAAGATATTTGAAGAGAACAGATTAAGAATTAAAAATAGATTGGATGATATTGATAAAGGGTTGGAAGAAAATCTTATAAAGACAGTTGAGCCACACGATGGAGGAGGAAATCTGAAAATAAAGGATTTAAAAGTTGGAGACAGCGTTTATATAGCAAATTTAGATAAAAATGGTACAGTATTAAAAATAGATGAAAACAAAAATGAAGCGTTGGTGCTAGTTGGAATAATGAAGCTTTGTTTGAATGTAAAGAATTTAAGAAAATTAGCTAATAAGTCTTCTAGTGTGAAAAGTATGACCACTAGAAAGACAAGGAATATAACTACATCTATTGATGTTAGGGGCAATAACCTTGAAGAGGCCATATACCTAGTTGATAAGTATTTAGATGATGTTAGTTTATCGAATCTTGTCAATGTAACCATAATACATGGAAAAGGCGGTGGAGTGCTCCGAGACGGTATACAGAGTTTTTTAAAGAGAAATCCACATGTGGCATCTTACAGAGATGGAAGTTATGGAGAGGGTGAATTTGGGGTTACTGTCGTAGAAATAAAAAGATAAGACATAAAAAAATGGAGGCGTTTGTTATGGAATTGTTATATGATAGAAAGAATGCATGGGAAAAGCATGATAAATCTCATGTAAGTCAGGCGAATAAGTTTTGTGATGAGTATATCAAATTTTTAAATGGAGCGAAAACAGAAAGAGAATTTACCAAGAGAGTTGTTGAAGTAGCCAGAGAAAGAGGTTTTGTTTCGTATGAAGATGTCTTAAAGAATGATACTCCATTAGTAAAAGGTGTGAAGGTTTATCGTGTGATAAAAAATAAAGCTGTAATACTTTGTGCAATTGGGGAAGAGAGCCTTACAGAAGGGATAAATATTATAGGATCACACATAGATGCCCCTAGACTTGACCTAAAGCAGAATCCATTGTATGAAGATACAGAACTTGGTATGCTTGATACACATTATTATGGAGGGATCAAAAAATATCAGTGGACAACAATACCATTATCGTTGCACGGAGTTGTTGTAAAGAAAGATGGAACAAGTGTAGATATTTGTATAGGAGAAAATGATAAAGATCCTGTGTTTACAATAACAGATTTGTTGCCACATTTAGCTCAAGATCAAATGCAAAAGAAAATGTCGGAGGGTGTTACAGGAGAAGATCTTAATGTGTTGTGTGGTTCGATACCTTGTATAGGTAAAGATGCGCCTAAAAAGGATAAAGTAAAAACCAATATAATGAAATTGATAAACAAGAAATACGGATTTAAAGAAGAAGACTTTATAAGCGCAGAGATAGAGGTTGTGCCAAGCTTTAAGGCAAGAAGCGTAGGTTTTGATGAAAGTTTAGTGGGATCATATGGACAAGATGATAGGTCGTGTGCGTATGCAGCGCTTAGTGCTATATTAGATGTGTTGAACCCTAAAAAAACTTGTGTGTGTCTTTTGACGGATAAAGAGGAAATAGGAAGCGTTGGTAATACAGGTGCGTATGCAACGTTTTTCGAGACATTTGTTGAATTTTTATTAAAATACGTAGAATCAAGTGAGAAAAGTCTTGATGTGAGACGTTGCCTAGAAAATTCAAGAATGTTGTCTGCTGATGTTAATCCTGGAGTTGATCCTAATTACACAGGAGTACAAGAGAATAAAAATGCATCTTATTTGGGTAAAGGAGTAGTTATTCAAAAATATACAGGTTCTAGAGGAAAGGTTGGAGGGAGTGATGCAAATGCCGAATATCTAGGGTATATAAGAAAGATATTTGACGATAATAATATAATATGGCAATCGGCAGAGTTGGGTAAGGTTGATCAAGGAGGCGGAGGTACAATAGCATACATGTTAGCAAAATACGGTATTGAGGTATTAGATTGTGGAGTTGCTATATTATCTATGCATTCGCCATTTGAGATTACCAGTAAGATTGACATGTATGAGATGTATAGAGCATCCAAGGTGTTTTTTGAAAATTAGGTAGCATAAAGGAAGGAGGAAGGCACTGTTATAGTACATCTTTGGGATTTAGACGAGGGTTTTAAGTGCCAAAAAAGATATGAATCACGGATTTGTGAGAGTTGCAGCGGGTGTTATAAAAGTATCTGTAGCAAATACAAAAAGTAATGCTACTAATATAGTAGACATAATAAAAGAGGCATATAGTAAGGGAGTACAGATATTAGTTTGCCCGGAGCTTTCGATAACATCATATACATGCCAAGATTTATTTTTTCAAAATAAGTTATTGGATGAAGCAAAGAAGAGCCTTGAATATATAGTAAGAAAAACGTCAACTATTGATACTGTATCAATAGTTGGGGTTCCGCTTTTATATAACAGTAAACTTTATAATTGTGCAGTTGTTATACAAAAGGGGCACATATTAGGAATAGTGCCCAAAAGCTATATACCGAACTATGGGGAATTTTATGAGAAGAGATGGTTCGTTTCAGGAAAAGATATAAAAAATAAGCAAATGCAGTTATTTGAAGAGAATGTTCCATTTGGAGTAGATTTGATATTTAGGGATGCAAGGGATTCTAATATAACTTTTGGTATTGAAATATGTGAAGATTTATGGGCTGTAATTCCGCCAAGTTCTCTATTATCTCGTGCAGGCGCGAATATGATATTTAATTTATCTGCAAGCAATGAGTTAATAGGTAAGTACAAACACAGGAGAGAGTTGGTATGTCATCAATCTTATAGATGTATGGGCGGATATATTTATGTGAGTGCAGGAGTAGGTGAATCTACTACAGATTTAGTATTTGGAGGGCATGCAATTATTTCAGAGTCTGGAGATATACTAAATGAGTCGGAGCGGTTTATAGATGATAATCATTTAACAATATCAGATATAGATATACTTAACATAAGTAATGAGAGAATGAAAAATACTTCACACTACAATGAATATGACGTATCTGTTTATAGGAGTGTAAGTTTTAATATAAGACAAATTAAGATGGATAAGTTATATAGACATATTGCAAGGAATCCGTTTGTGCCAAGCGATAAGGAAAAACTTAATAAGACTTGTAAAGAGGCATTTACTATACAAACTATGGGGCTTGCGCAAAGACTAATTCACATAGGCATTGATAAGGTTGTTATTGGTGTATCAGGAGGGTTGGATTCAACACTTGCTTTATTCGTTGCGGTGAATGCTTTTAAATATTTGAACATACCATGTAATAATATAAAAGCTATTACTATGCCGGGTTTTGGGACAACAAATGATACAAAATCTAATGCTGAAATCTTAATAGAGGCCTTGCAAGTTGACAATATTGAAATAGATATAAAGGATGCGTGTCTAAAACATTTTTCTAGCATAGGACATGCTGCTGATATGTACGATGTGACATATGAAAATGTACAGGCGAGGGAGAGAACGCAGATACTTATGGATCTTGCAAATAAGAATAATGCGATTGTAATAGGAACAGGGGATATGTCTGAATTGGCACTTGGTTGGTGTACATATAATGGAGATCATATGTCAATGTATGGTGTTAATTCAGGTATACCTAAAACACTGGTCAGGTGTATAGTGAACTGGATTAAGGAATCTGAGGATGATAATAGAATAAAAAAAGCATTGACTGGAATTATTAATACGCCAATTAGCCCTGAGCTTATACCAACTAAGGGAAATGATAAAAATATACAAAAAACAGAGGATATTATAGGTAAGTACGATTTGCATGATTTCTTTTTGTATAATTTTATGAAGCATGGTTCAAGTCCTAGCAAGGTGTATTTTTTGGCTAAGGAAGTGTTTGGTGAAGATAAAAATGGTATAATAAAGGATACATTAAAGACATTTGTAAAGAGATTTTTTGGACAACAGTTTAAGAGATCTTGTATGCCAGATGGAGTAAAGATAGGTCATGTTGGGCTATCACCTAGAGGAGATTTAAAGATGCCGAGTGATGCAAAAGGTGATATTTGGCTAGATGATTTAGATGAAATATAACAAAAGGAGAATTGAATGAGGTATATTGTTAACAATATCAAACTCTCTATTGATCAAGATATATCAGAGTTAAATGATAAAGTGGCACGTAAGTTGCGTATTAGTCAAAGCGACATAAGAGAGCTTGATGTAGTGAAAGAGTCAATTGATGCTAGAGATAAGGGAAATATAAATTTTGTATATTCAGTGAGAGTTTATGTAGATAAAAAGATTCGCGGACGTTATGATAGGGATGTGCGCTTGGTTTCGGATACCAAAAAAGAAGATTTAGTAGTGGGAAACAGAGAAAAACTAATGCATAGACCTGTAATTATAGGTCTTGGTCCAGCTGGACTGTTTTGTGGACTGATATTAGCCAAGAATGGTTATAGACCTTTAATAATTGAAATGGGAGATAATATAGAAAATCGTAGTAGGAAGGTAAGTAGATATTGGGAACAAGGTGTATTGGATGTTGATACAAATGTACAGTTTGGCGAAGGTGGTGCGGGGACTTTTTCAGACGGCAAGCTTACGACGCGTATAAATGACCCCAGATGTGATTTTGTATTAAGAGAATTTTGCAGATTTGGGGCTCCGAAAGAAATATCATATCAGGCGAAACCACATATAGGGTCCGATATTTTAAAAGGTATTATAGTGAATTTACGTAAAGAAATTATACGACTTGGTGGTACAGTAAAATTTAATACTAAGATGACAGATCTAATATTGAAGGATAACAGATTAGATGGAATAAAATTAGCAAATGGAGAAGAAATAGATACAAATGTGGTAGTTTTAGCAATTGGGCATAGTAGTAGAGAAACATTTTCTACTCTTTTAAAAAGGGGGCTTGCGATTGATAGGAAGCCATTTTCTATTGGAGTAAGAATTGAGCATCCGCAATATCTTGTAAACGAATCACAGTATGGGGCATTTGCAAATCATCCAAGACTTAAGAACGCGATATATCAATTGTGTAACAAGGTGGGTGATAGAACGGCATATTCTTTTTGTATGTGTCCAGGAGGGATTGTTGTGGCTGCAGCATCAGAACCAAATACGATTGTTACTAACGGCATGAGTAATTATATGCGAAATGAAGTTAATGCGAATAGCGCTTTTGTGGTATCAGTTAATCCAAGCGATTTTGGAGATGACACACCATTATCTGGAGTGGATTTTCAAAGAAAATGGGAGAGATTAGCATATAAAGAGGGGCAGGGAGGAGCACCAATACAGACATTAAGATCGTTTTTAAAAGATGAGGTTGATAAAAGGATAAGGTGTGTGCGTCCAAGTTATACAGGGAAGACGATGTTGGCGAATTTAAATAGATGCTTGCCAAAGTATGTGACGGATATATTGAAGGTATCGGCGGGTGAATTTAGTAAGAAGATGTCGTGTTTTTGCTTGGATGATGCAATTTTAACAGGGGTGGAAACAAGAACGTCGTCACCTGTTAGGATATTGAGAGATAGTAACTTTGAAGCTTGGGGTATACGCGGGATTTATCCATGTGGTGAAGGTGCAGGATACGCAGGTGGTATTATGAGCGCGAGTGTTGATGGAATACGTATAGCAGAGAAAATTATGCAAAGATATACAAAGTGAGTATTAATCAGAAAATCACAAATACGTATATACAACATAGCAGCATTAAGTTTATATTTATATACGTCGACACTTGTCATATTCAAAACGTAAAAGAGATAATGCTAGATGCAAATTTTATGGCCATTGACGCCGCATAAATGAACCGATCAGTTATGAGGTGGATATGATATGGGATCTGCTTTTAACAGGTATTAGCAAGAATTCTCCCAGCTCTATAGGTGATGGGATGAATCGCCAAAAAAGTTAGTATTGACAATTTTGGAATAATGTAATAAACTTAACTCGGTCGAGAAAGATATGCAGAGGTAATAAGTATGAAGATGGACAATAATTCACATTCAGTATTTTTGTTACATTATCAAGTTGTATTTGTTGTAAAGTATAGGAGACAAGTGTTTAGTGAGACTGTATCAAATAGAGCGAGGGAAATATTTGAATATATTTCACCAAGATACAATGTGATGTTAGAAGAATGGAATCATGATAAAGATCATGTACATATATTACCCCAAATTGGTGAAGGTAGATAGATTTTTTGCAAGCTCTCAAATTTGTTCAGAATGTGGATGCAAAAATAATGAAGTGCGAAATTTTGGAATTAGATCTTGGATTTGTCCAGATTGTGGTAAGTATCATGATAGAGATACTAAT
>JAGCXC010000078.1 GCA_017961515.1 Clostridiales bacterium
AACAACATTATGTTGACCATTAACACCGGCAGAAACTGGGGCATATGGAGTAGAATAAATAGTATACTTACTTGTTGTAACAATGATATCACCAAAACGTAAACCATTTACAGCAGTTGTATAGTATGTATATGAGTTTGCACCAAGTGTAATATTTCTATCCTCAAAAACATTACCATAGTTAGCAAAATTCCCATTATATGCTGTACACTCTTGATATCCACCGCCATTTACTGAACGATACCAGTCCTTTGTAGATTCACTACCAAAATGGGTTCTTTCCGTTTCTTCGTCAGCATAAACTGTTTTAATCTCAACGATACCATTTTCTTCAGCAGTTGGTAGTTTTTTTAAGTTTAATGTCAAAGTTGTATCAAAAGGATCTGGATCTGGCAAACAAGCCACAAAATGTCCATGAATTCCTGGAGGAGCTTCTGTATCAAAATCTACTTTACTCCAAAAATCCTCTGCATTAGCAACTTTCTTTTGATCTACATATAGAGAACCGGTACCAAATTCTACCTTGTCTTTAAAGCCTTCTAGATCTTGAGTTGTTGAATAGTAGTTTTTACAATAAGTATCTTCACGATAGGAAAGAGATTGTATAACTCCATTCTTTAATTTGATTTTTTCAAATAGGTTATCTAGATTATATCTTCCGTTTTCACGAACAATGTTAACAGAAGAAACGAAGACACCATCATCAATTGTGAGCGTGGATTTCTCCATTTGCATACCAATTGTTAAATATATTTGTGCATTAACGCCACCTTCACCAGGGTAACTAGACTGAAGTGTAAGATTGTGTCCATTTGTATAAATCATGATGTAAGTATAATTTCCGGGAGTAATACCAAACCCATTTAAATCTAAAATAAGATCATTTGTTAGGGTGAAACTATAATTATTTTGCATACCTATATCACGCGTTAAATATTTTCTACCGCCTTGAGCCAATGCCACCAAAAAGTCTTGTTCGGTTGATATTGGATTTCCCATAGGCACATATTCAGCGTGAGCTACATCTGTATTATTATTGCTAAGTGTCACCATTAAGCAAAAACATAATAATGCTAGTAGCACTGCAATTAACGCAACAGATATTATAGTCGTACGTTTTGTCATATGTTGTCTCCTTATTTTTCTCCCCCACTTTTGTCGCGGGTGTGTATTTTACTTATAAATAATTTTATTCATAGAATAATTGGCTTTCTATACTAAGGCTGGGTAAACTTATATACCCAAACGGATATTGTTTTGTTTTTTACCCTTCTTTATTGTCTAAAATTTTAGTATGTGTTTCTTTTAATCTTAAATACCCGTTGTATAATTCTTGGATGGTGTAAAAATTCATAGTTAATTATATTAACTAAATTTCTAAGAAATTGATATATACCCGTGCGGGTATTACATTGTACCCATCTGTATATTTGAAAAAATGCACCTCTATGTTATAATCAAGCCATGAGACGTGTTTTAAGCTTACTAACTATATTTGTATTTGTTTTAACTTTGGCATTATCTATTGTTTTTTTAATACCAAATAATGCCGCATATGCACAGAATGAGTATGTTGCTAACAATAAACAAGATCTTTTAGATGCTTTGGCAAGAAAGGCAGATGTAATTAAGGTTGGTAATATGGATCTTGAAGGATCTACTATATCTTTAAACTATAGCGTATCTATCATTGCTAAAGATTCTATTAATACTATTAAAAATGTATATATAAAAATAGATGCACCTATCTCCTCTTCAGATAAGATTTATATATCTATAAAAAACATTGAATTTGATGGTTGCTTTGATGCATCTACCTTAAATATTTATGCTGAAGAAGAATTTGATGTTATCTTTGGCTCAAGAGATGACAAAATCTGTATAGAAGGAACAACTGGCTATTATGATTTAACTATCTCTAATTGTTCTATTCACCACTACGCATCCCCATCTGGTCCTGCAATAATGGTTGAAAACCAATACTTTGATAGAACTAAGAACATAACCATAGAAAATTCTTTATTCTTCTCTAACTACTGTGAATTCGATACCATTCATTTATCTAATACAATGATGAACGTAAATATGTCTAATTGTGAATTCAAAAACAACTACGCTTATAAGAGTGCAGGATTAACTGTTGCAAACTGCAATGCAACCTTAGATGGATTAAATATCCATGACAACCACTTCATACCTTTAGATGTTAACCAATCTAATATGCAAAACTGTGGTGGCGGTATGTATTTAGGTGGCGTAACTGGATCTCTTAAAAATTCTGTTGTTTCAAACAACAAAACTATTTTCGGCGGCGGTATAGGCGTTTCTCCTAAAACAAGTGGTTCTGGGGAATTTATCTTTGAAAATGTAACTATTAAGAATAACGAAGCCACATATGGCGGAGCAATATGCGCACATAGTATATCTGGCCAACCAATTAGATTCTTTGGATGTAATATCTTTAATAATAAAGCAGACTATGGTTCATCCCTCTATTCTTTAACATACGCATATTTCTCAAATAATAAATATAACGGTGGTCTAGTTGAATTCATCTTCTCCACCTTCACAGAAAATACAGCACAAGATAATGATACCTTTGCTTTCTATAGAGAAGCACAAACAAAAGGAACAATTGGCTTTATAAGCCTTAAAGGTTGTCTTGCAATAGGCAGTGATTTATATGGTGCAAAACCAGAA
>JAGCXC010000079.1 GCA_017961515.1 Clostridiales bacterium
TAGCATATTCTTATGTTCCTTATAGTATTCTATCTTATCCTCAAGCATTTTATTATATATAAATCTAACACAGCCAAACGTCTTTGCAAACATTGTCTTTTGTGTGTTATTCGGACATATTCTAAATCTATAAGCTTTATTTATAACCATTTCACTCCTAAATTTCTATTGAATAAATAATACCATTTATGTCATAAAAAGTCAAATATTTTTTGCAATTCATCTCACCACCTATAGAGGTGGGAGAATTCTTGCTAATACCTGTTAAAGAACAATTTAATTATAAGAACCTTTTAATATCCTTCCAGAGCCATTACATAAAGGACATGAAGTTTCAAGTACGGAAGATAGTTTTTTTCTGATTTTTTTTCTAGTCATTTCAAGTAATCCAAGTTGAGTCATACCAACCACAGTGGTTTTAGTTCTGTCTTTTTTTAAAGCTTCATTCATAGCAGTAATGATACTAGCTTGGTTTTCTGGCTTGTTCATGTCAATAAAATCTACTATAATAATACCACCAATATCTCTCAGACGTAGTTGTCTAGCTATTTCTTTAACAGCCTCTAAGTTTGTTTTAAGTATAGTATCTTCGAAGTTATTTTTTCCAACAAATTTACCAGTATTAACGTCTATAACAGTTAAAGTTTCTGCCTCTTCAATTAATAAATAACCACCACACTTAAGCCATACTTTTTTACTTAAAGCTTTGTTTATAGAATGATCAAGATTATACAAAGATATTGAATCAGTGGAGTCAAAGTGAATTTTCCCAATTGAAGAAGGAGATATAAAATTCACAAACTCTAATATTTCCCTATAAAGATGAGAGTCGTTTACAATCAATTTATCTACGCTTGGACTAAGATAGTCTCGTAATATTTTTTTCGTTATATCCATATCTGAGTAAACGCACCTAGGGACAGCACCCTTTTTAGATTTTTCTAATATATTATTCCAAAGTTTGGTCAAGAACTCTATATCAGTTGAGAAATCAAAAGAAGGATCATTATTGGCAATAGTTCTAATGATTAGACCCATATTAGATGGTTTTATTTTTTGAGCAATAGACACTAGATTTTTTTTTACTGTTTCATCTTCAATTCGTCTTGAAATACCTATATAATCACTGTTTGGAAGTAAGACTAAGTGCCTACCAGGCAATGTAATATGCCTAGTTACGCGAGCTCCTTTTGTGCCTAGTGCTTCTTTAACTACTTGTACAAGTAGTTCTTGGCCAACCTTTAGAACATTAGATATTTTAAATTCAGAATTTGGATTCTTAGTATATAAAGAGTCAGGTAAGGCATCTTTTACGTATAAGAACGCATTTTTTTCAGCGCCAATATCAACGAAAGCAGCTTGCATACCTGGTAACACACGACATACTTTGCCTACATAAATATTACCAACAGACTTTTGGGTATCTTTGTCTTCTATATATATTTCAGCTAAATCATTATCTTCTATTATGGCAACTCTTGTTTGATCACCATGTTTATCTATTAAAATTTTATTAGACAAATACAAATTCTCCTTTCTATTTTTTTAAAAAGAAATAAAATCTTGTGTATCAATATAACATATATTACGCTAGAAAGCAAATTTTTGTAAATTTGATAATGTTGCAACACTTTTTTATATTAGGGGGTGCGTTTACTTTGAATATTATCTTCTCCATAATTTAATATTATTTTTTCAAATAACTGTTTATTTTTCCTACTTTTCGTGTTAGTATCATTGCGACACATAATTTTATGCCTTCTTTCGATGTTTGGTTGATGCTAACATTGTATTATGGTTTTAATTATGTGGCATTTCTTTTACCCTAAAACCTGTAATTTAATTTTATCATTGGTAATAAGAAAAAAATTTAAAAAGATCTAGACAAAGATATTTTTGTGTGGTAGAATAAATTCATTCAGGCGGTCCTCTGTGAAAAATCAAGAACGTCTATAAGAAATAGGGGGAAAATACGAATGGTAGATTTAATACAAGAAATTGAAAATGAGCAGCTAAAAGCTCAAGTACCACAGTTTGATATTGGTGACACTGTTAAGGTACATGAAAAGATAAAAGAGGGTAACAGGGAGAGAATTCAAATATTCGAGGGAACTGTTATAGCTAAAAAAGGTGGAGGTGTTAGTGAGACTTTCACAGTTAGAAGAGTTTCTCAGGGAGTTGGAATAGAGAAGATATATTTGTTACACTCGCCTAAAGTTGTAAAAGTTGAAGTAGTAAGAAAGGGACGAGTAAGAAGAGCTAAGCTTAACTATTTAAGAAATAGGGTAGGAAAGGCAGCTAGAGTAAAAGAGAAACTAAATGTTAAGAAGAAATAAAAGAATAGTTTTTGATAGAACGAGAGGGGTTTGTGCCCCTCCTGTTGTATATATAGGTGGATAAAAATGACCAAGTGACAATTGCTATGGGGGGATATTTTTTGGATGGACTAGAGGAAAAATATAATGGCGCGGTATTTAAAAAAAATAGAAGCGAAGAAGTTATAAAGACGGGAAAAGTTGCTATAAGGGTAGACTTGACTTTGACGTTATTGAAGGCTATTGTTGGATTTATGTCTGGATCGATAGCTATAATTTTGGATGCGGTTAACAATATGTCAGATCTAGCAGCGTCCATTGTTACTATAATGGGAACAAAGCTTGCTAATAAAAGCCCAGATAGGGAGCATCCGTTTGGACACGGGCGGCTAGAATATTTAAGTGCAATGATAGTGTCAGTTATGATATTGTATGTTGGAGTTATGTCACTGTGGGAGTCTATAAAAAAGGTATTTACTAAGGATGTACCAAGTTATAATGTGCCAATGTTAATTATTGTTGCAATAGCGGTAACGGGTAAGTTTTTGTTAGGTAGATACATGAAAAGAAGAGGAGAGAAATTAAAATCATCTGTTCTTATGAATTCAGGTCAAGATTCTCTGTTAGATTCTTTGATTTCGTCGACCACATTGGTTGCGGCAATAATATTTTTAATAACAAAAGTATCACTTGAAGCATATTTGGGTATTATTATATCTGTATTTATAGTTAAGGCAGGTATTGATATGCTTAAGGAAGCGATATATTCTATATTAGGAGAAAGAGTGGATATTGAGCTAGTTCGAGCTATAAAAGGGACAATATGCTCTTTTGAGGGGGTTTACGATGCATGTGATATGATATTTAATAATTATGGACCTAATTCTTATATGGGCGCAGTACATGTAGAAGTTCCTGATACTTATACGGTGGATGATTTAGATAGATTAACGAGAGAAATAACTGCCAGGGTATATGAAGAACATGGTGTTGTTTTATATGCTATAGGCGCATATCCAGTAAATACTAGGGATAAAAGTGCGATAGAAACTAGAGATAATATAAATAATATGTTAAAACAGTATAAAAATGTACTTCAGATGCATGGATTTTATTATAATGAGAAAGAAAAAGAAATACGGTTTGACATAGTAGTTAGCTTTGATGAGAAGAACAAAGATGTATTGTACAAAGAAATATATAGTGTGTTAATAAAAAAGTATGCAGATTATAAGATAGATATAGCAATAGATACAGATTTTAGTGTGTCCTAATTGATGCTAAAATTAAAGGTTAAGAGGTTTTTAATTCTTTGTGAGTAGATAGTGGGAAAATAAATGTAAAGTTTTAATTATGCACAAATAAAGGTTCCATTTTTAACATAATTTTAGTGAAAATTATGTTAAAAACAGGGAAAAAAGTACTTGCAATAAAGAGTATTGTGTAGTATAATTTTCAATGTTGTGACGAGGCAGACGATGAAGTGAGAGATTGCTATCCTAGAGGTAGGTAACTTTCATGGAGAATGT
Organism: Clostridiales bacterium; assembly: GCA_017961515.1. Lineage (NCBI taxonomy): Bacteria > Bacillati > Bacillota > Clostridia > Eubacteriales > Clostridiales bacterium. Next base: position 3,845 of record JAGCXC010000079.1, read on the forward strand.
CCGATTCAAGAAACCGGGCGACAAGTCACTGTGCATTTTGCATTAGTCGTATAGAATATTATTGCCCAGGGAGACAAAAAGTCGATTTCAGACTATTTTATCGCTGGTTTTTTTTATTATACAGGTTAGGATAAGGCATAGTGTGCAGAAAATACCTTGTTGTACGTAACAAATATAAGGAGGTTTATGTATGGCAGAAAAACAAAAAATCAGAATTAGATTAAAAGCATTTGATCATCAAGTTCTTGATCAGTCCGCAGAAAAAATTGTTGAAACTGCTAAAAGAACTGGTGCAAAAGTTTCTGGTCCTGTGCCATTGCCAACAGAGATGGAGATAATAACTATCTTAAGGGCACCGCACAAATATAAGGATTCACGAGAGCAATTTGAGATGAGAACACACAACAGATTAATTGATATATTGCTTCCAAGACCAGAGACAGTAGATGCTCTAATGAGATTAGATTTACCAGCAGGGGTAAATATTGAAATTAAAATTATGAATTAATAGCTGGCAATAAAGTGCTTTTAGATGTGAGTTATTAGCTAGCAGGTTAAGTTCATAGGAAATTATGAACCAATAATCATAGGGGGGAAATAAATGAATAAGTTTTTCTTAGGAAAGAAATTGGGAATGACACAAGTTTTCGATGAGAACGGAAATGTGATTCCTGTAACAGTTATAGAGAGTAGTCCATGTACAGTTGTTCAAGTAAAGACAGAAGAAGTGGATGGCTATTTTGCTGTTAAATTAGGATATGAGAATATTTTAGAGAAAAAATTAAATAAGCCACAATTGGGATTATTTAAAAAGAATAAGTTAGCTCCAAAGAAATTTTTGAGAGAGTTTAGAGTTGACACAGTAGAAGGATATGAAATAGGACAAAATCTAAAAATATCTGATATGTTTAAAGATGGAGATAAGATAGATGTAACAGGCATTTCAAAAGGTAAAGGATTTCAAGGTGTAATTAAAAGATATGGTCATGCTAGAGGAAAAGAGACACATGGTTCTATGTATCATAGGAGAGTAGGATCTATGGGTGCATGTTCAACTCCAGGTAGAGTATTCAAAGGGAAGAAATTACCAGGACATATGGGAGCAGAGAGAGTAACAGTTCAAAATTTGGCCTTGGTAAAAATAGATGAAGAAAAGAATGTTATATTAGTAAAAGGAGCAGTACCGGGACCAAAGGGTGCGTATCTTATAATAAAAGGAGCAGTTAAGGCTGGAAATTAATAATGAAGGGGGGAATAAGGTATGCCTAATATAGATGTACATAATGTAAAAGGTGAAGTTGTAGGGAAATTAGAGTTAAGTGAGAATATATTCGGAATAGAAGTAAACGAGAGTACATTGCATTTGGTAGTAAAAAATCAACTTGCTAACAAAAGACAAGGAACTCAATCCACTAAGACAAAGAGCGAAGTTAGTGGAGGAGGGAAAAAACCTTGGAAGCAAAAAGGTACAGGAAGGGCAAGACAAGGAAGTACACGTTCAGCACAATGGACAGGTGGCGGAATTGTACTAGGACCAAAGCCAAGAAGTTATAGATATACATTGCCCAAAAAGGTTAGAAGAATAGCACTGAAGTCAGCATTTGCTTCAAAGGTTAATGAGAAAGAGATGTTGGTTTTAGATGAGTTAAAGTTAGATGAATTTAAAACAAAGAGAATGGTAGAGATATTTAATAACTTGAAGGTGGATGGAACAGCATTGCTAGTTATAGAAGGATGCGATAAAAAGGTAGTTAATTCAGCTAGAAATATACCAGGAGTGACTGTTGCATCAGTTAATACAATAAATGTTTATGATATACTAAGACATAGAAATCTTATTATGACAAAAGATGCAGTGTCTAAGGTTGAGGAGGTGTATGCATAATGAAAAGAGCAGAGGATATCATTATACAGCCTTATATTACAGAGAAAAGCAATTTTTTAATGAGCCAAGGTAAATACACTTTTGTAGTAGATAAGAAAGCTACTAAGATAGATGTGAAAAAAGCTGTTGAGGAGCTTTTTGGAGTTAAAGTTTTGAAAGTGAACATAATTAACTGCAAAGGAAAGAAAAAAAGAGTAGGAGTTCACCAAGGTTACACAGCAGCGTGGAAGAAGTCAATTGTTCAAATTGCGTTGAATCCAGGAGAGGAAAGTTATTTACAAAAGGGCGGAAAGAAGGCTGCTGTAGATAAGAAATATAAAACAGAGATTGAGATATTTGGTACAGCTCAATAGAAATATTAAAAAAAGGAGTGAGAAAAAGTGGCAATAAAAAGTTGTAAACCGGTTACACCGGCGAGAAGATTTATGACATTCGTAAAATCTGATGAGATTACGAGAACAGAGCCAGAGAAGTCTCTTCTTAGACCATTAAAGAAAACTGGCGGAAGAAATATGCATGGAAGAATAACTGTTCGTCATCGCGGAGGCGGGAATAGAAGAAAATATAGGCTTATAGACTTTAAAAGGAATAAAGATGGAGTTCCAGCAAAAGTATTTTCTATAGAATATGATCCTAACAGAAGTGCAAATATTGCATTGCTTGTTTATAATGACGGAGAGAAGAGATATATATTGGCTCCATTAGGGTTAAAAGTAGGAGATATAATAGAGTCAGGAGATAATGTAGATATAAGAGTAGGTAATGCATTGCCAATATCAAATATACCTGTAGGTACATTGATTCATAATATTGAGTTAAAGCCAGGCAAAGGTGGACAGATGGTTAGATCTGCAGGAAATGTTGCCCAACTTATGGCTAAAGATGAAAAGTATGCGCAAGTAAGACTTCCATCAGGAGAAGTTAGAATGGTGTTGGTGACTTGTAGAGCTACAATTGGTCAAGTTGGAAATTTAGATCATGAGAATGTTACAATAGGAAAAGCAGGAAGAAAAAGATGGATGGGAAGAAGACCTAAGGTACGTGGTATCGTAATGAATCCAGTAGATCACCCACACGGAGGAGGAGAAGGTAAATCACCTATTGGAAGGCCTAGTCCGGTTACACCATGGGGTAAACCAACACTTGGGTATAAGACAAGAAAGAAAAATAAAAAATCAGATAAGTATATAGTGAAGAAAAGGAATAAGAAGTAGAATAAAAAAGTTTTAAAAGGAGGGAATAAAGTTACATGAGTAGATCATTGAAAAAAGCACCATTTGTTTCAAAATCGTTGTTTGATAAAATATTAAAAATGGCAGATGACAGCGAGAAGAAAGTTATAAAAACTTGGTCAAGATCTTCAACAATATATCCTGAAATGGTAGGCTACACAATAGCTGTTCATGATGGAAGGAAACATGTTCCGGTATATATAACAGAGGATATGATAGGTCATAAATTGGGAGAGTTTGCACCAACAAGGACTTACAAAGGACATGGTAAAAATAATGAACGTTCATCTTCGGTGAAATGATATGAATTCTAGAGAAAGGAGGAAAGTAAGGTGTCAGAGGAAAAAAAGAATTTAGAAGTTAGTAACGAGGTTAAGAAAAACAAAGTAGTGCATGTACCAAAATCAAAAAGATTACCAGTTCTTACTAAGAAAGAGAAAAGAGAGCAAGGTATAGGAAAAGATGAAGGAAGAGCTATAGTAAAATATATTAGAATTTCTTCAAGAAAGGCAAGAATTGTCCTTAACCTAATAAGGAATAAAGGAATAGTAGAAGCAACAGGTATATTAAAGAATACACCAAAAGCAGCTTCACCAATTCTTTTGAAATTATTGAATTCTGCTATAGCTAATGCTGTTAATAATAATGGACTAGATTCAGAAAGTTTATATATTGCAGAAGCCTATGCAAATCAAGGTCCAACATTGAAGAGAATTAGACCAAGAGCGCAAGGAAGGGCAAATAGAATAAATAAGAGAACAAGTCATATTACAATAGTAGTAAAAGAAAGGAAATAATAAAAAAAGGAGGTTGAATAATGGGTCAGAAGGTAAATCCACACGGTCTAAGAGTTGGTATAATAAAAGATTGGGACACAAAGTGGTATGCAAATAAAAAAGAGTTTAGCGAGTTTTTGGTAGAAGATTTTAAAATAAGAGAAGTACTTAAGAAGAAATTATATGTAGCAGGTATTTCAAGAATTGAGATTGAAAGAGCGGCGAATAAAGTAAAAATAAACATAAGCACTTCAAGACCAGGTATTGTAATAGGAAAAGGTGGTGCTGGAGTAGAAGAGCTTCGTAAAATTTTAGAAAAGGTAACTAATAGAGGAATAGTTATAAATATAACAGAAGTAAAGAAGCCAGAGATGGATGCACAGTTAGTTGCAGAGAATATAGCATCTCAGTTAGAGAGAAGAATTTCATTTAGAAGAGCGATGAAACAGTGTATGTCTAAGGCAATGAAAGCTGGAGCAAAAGGAATAAAAACTTCAGTGTCAGGACGTGTAGGTGGAGCGGAGATAGCTAGAACAGAGCAATATCATGAAGGGACAATTCCACTTCAAACTTTAAGGGCTGATATAGATTATGGTTTTGCAGAAGCAAATACTACTTATGGAAAATTAGGAGTAAAAGTTTGGATTTATAAAGGAGAAGTACTTCCAGCTGTGAAGAGGAATGACGAAGTGGAAGGAGGTAAAAACTGATGTTAATGCCAAAGAGAGTTAAACGTAGGAAAGTGCATAGAGGTAGAATGAAAGGTGTAGCAAGAAGAGGAAATTTCCTTGCGTATGGGGATTATGGTTTGGTGGCTATGGAGCCTGCTTGGGTTACAAGTAATCAAATAGAAGCTGCCAGAATAGCGCTTACTCGTTACATAAAGAGGGGTGGTAAGGTTTGGATAAAGATTTTTCCAGACAAACCAGTAACAAAGAAGCCAGCTGAAACTCGTATGGGTAAAGGTAAAGGTTCACCAGAGTTTTGGGTTGCTGTAGTGAAGCCAGGTAGAGTGTTGTTTGAGTTATCAGGAGTACCAGAGGAGGTAGCGCGTGAAGCATTAAGACTTGCAATGCATAAATTGCCAATCAAGTGTAAGTTTATTGCACGTGAAAAAGAAGTAGGTGGTGAAGCAAATGAAGGCTAATGAGATCAGAGAAAAGACTAATGAAGAATTAGAAAAAGAGTTGAATGAGCTTAAGAAAGAGTTGTTCAAATTGAGATTTCAACCTGCTACTAATCAGCTTGAGAATCCTATGAAGATAAAAAAAGTCAAGAGGAATATAGCTGTTATAAAGACAATTATTAGAGAAAGAGAAATAAAGAGTGTTTAATTAAGGTGTAGATGGAAAGGAGGCAATTAGAGGTGGCAGAGAAGAGAGGTTTGAGAAAAACAAGAGTTGGTAAAGTTTTAAGTAACAAGATGGAAAAGACAATTGTAGTTGCAGTTGAGGATAACGTAGCACATTCATTGTATGGTAAAATAATAAAGAGAACATATAAGCTAAAGGCCCATGACGAGAATAATGAGTGTCAAATAGGGGATATAGTTGAAGTTATGGAAACAAGACCGTTGAGTAAAGATAAAAGATGGAGACTCGTTAGAGTTGTTCAAAAGGCTAAATAGTAGTGAATAAGGAAGGAGGGCGTATGATATGATACAAGTTGAAACAGAACTAAAGGTAGCAGATAACAGTGGAGCCAGAAGAGTTAAATGTATAAAAGTTCTTGGTGGTTCGTTGAGAAAATATGCTAATATAGGAGATGTAATAGTTGCTTCTGTAAAAGAGGCAACACCAGGAGCAGTTGTTAAAAAAGGAGACGTTGTAAAGTGCGTTGTTGTTCGCACAAAAAGAGGAGTTGCAAGACCGGATGGATCATATATAAGGTTTGACGAGAATGCAGCAGTTTTAATAAAGGATGACAAAAATCCTAGGGGTACACGTATATTTGGACCATGTGCTAGAGAGCTAAGAGATAAGGAATACATGAAGATATTATCATTAGCACCAGAGGTATTGTAAGATAAAGTTTCTAGAAGTATATGAGGAAGGAGGAGTTTATATCATGGCAAATAAGGTACATGTAAAAACAGGTGACAAAGTATTAGTATTAACTGGTAAAGATAGAGGAAAAGAAGGAAAGATATTAAAAGTATATCCAAATAAGAATAGAGTTGTAGTGGAAGGTATAAATATTGTTAAGAAACATAAAAAACCAAGATCTGCAGGTCAACAAGGTGGTATAATAGAACAAGAAGCAGCATTGGATGCATCTAACGTTATGCTAGTATGTCCAAGATGTAATAAAGCATCTAGAGTAGAGAGAAAAATTCTAGAAAATGGAGATAAGGTTAGAGTTTGCAAAAAGTGTAAAGAAACAATAGACGTTATAAAGAAAGCCAAAAAAGCTTAGTTAGGTATAAGTAGAAAGGAGGAAAAGAATGTCTAGGTTAAAGGAAAGATATATGCAAGAAGTACAAGGTGCGTTAAAAGAAAAATTTAAATATACAAGTATTATGCAAGTACCAAAAGTTGAAAAAATAGTTATAAATATAGGATTGGGAGAAGTAAGAGAAAATCCAAAAGCTATTGAGTCGGCTATGAACGATTTGGCATTAATAACAGGACAAAAACCAATAGTTACAAAAGCTAAGAAATCTATAGCAGCTTTTAAATTAAGAGAAGGTGTTAGTATAGGTTGTAAAGTTACTCTAAGAGGAGAAAAAATGTATGTGTTTATGGATAAACTATTTAATATAGGTCTTCCTAGAGTAAGAGATTTTAGAGGAGTTTCAGAAAATTCTTTTGACGGAAGAGGTAATTACTCATTGGGAATAAAAGAGCAACTTATTTTTCCAGAGATAGAGTATGATAAAATAGATAAAATTAGGGGTATGGATATCACTTTTGTTACTTCTGCAAAATCAGATGAGGAAGCAAAAGAACTTTTGACTATGCTAGGTATGCCATTTCACCACAACTAGAAGGAGGGAAGTTTGATGGCAAAGATGTCTCTAAAAGAGAAGCAAAAAAGAAAGCAAAAATATAAAACAAGAGAGTATAATAGATGTAAGTTATGTGGTAGACCACATGCATATATGAGGAAGTTTGGTATTTGTCGTTTATGCTTTAGGATGTTAGCATATAAAGGTCAAATACCAGGAATTAAGAAGGCAAGCTGGTAAAATTAAGAAGGGAGGTAGAAAGAAAAATGCAAATAACTGATACTATAGCAGATTTATTAACAAGAATAAGAAATGCGAGTGCGGCGAAGCATGAGTCAGTAGATATTCCTGCATCAAATATGAAGAAAGCAATAGCTAATATATTGCTAGAAGAGGGATATGTTCGTGAGGTACAAGTAATAGAGGATAATAAGCAAGGTATTATAAGAATTACATTGAAGTATGCTAATAAGAAGGGTGTTATTTCTGGATTGAAAAGAATCAGTAAACCAGGACTTAGGGTTTACGCAGGAAAAGAGGATCTTCCAAAGGTTTTGGGAGGTTTGGGAATAGCATTAATTTCAACATCTAAAGGTGTAATGACAGATAAGAATGCTAGAAAACTAGGTGTTGGTGGAGAAGTATTAGCTTATGTTTGGTAATTAAAAAAATTCTGAAAAGGACCAAAGTAGTTCATAATCTTAAGAATGGAAGGATGAAAAAGGAAATGTCAAGAATAGGAAGAAAGCCGATAGATGTACCTAAGAATGTAGAGTTTAAGTTAGAAAGCGGGAATATGGTTACAGTAAAAGGACCTAAAGGCTTATTAAAAAAGAAGTTACATGAAGATATGATCATAGAATTTAAAGATGGTGTTATAGAAGTTAAGAGACCATCTGAAATAAAGAAGCATAAAGCATTGCATGGGTTAACTAGAACATTGATAGCCAATATGGTTTTAGGTGTTACAGAAGGTTTCCAAAAAGAGTTGGAAATAAACGGAGTAGGTTATAGGGCACAGAAACAAGGAAAGAAATTAGTTCTTTCATTAGGATATTCACATCCAGTTGAAATAGAAGAGATTGAAGGAATATCTATAGAAGTGCCAGCACCTAATGTTATAATTGTAAAAGGTGCAGATAAGCAGATTGTTGGAGAGTTTGCAGCCAATATAAGAGGTAAGAGAGAGCCTGAACCTTATAAAGGAAAGGGAATTAAGTATAAAGAAGAAAGAATAAGACGTAAAGAAGGAAAAGCAGGCGGGAAAGGTAAAAAATAGGAAGGGGTGAAATTGGCATGGCAGTAAAACTTGACAGGAAGAAAAGAAGAGAGAGAATTCACAGAAGGGTAAGAAAAAAAGTAAGCGGAACAGCTAGTAGACCTAGATTGAGTGTGCATAAAAGCTTAAAGCATATGAGGGCTCAAATAATTGATGACACTGCTGGAATGACATTGGTTGCAGCATCTACTGAAGAATTAAAATCGGTCTTAGATTTTGGAGGCAATATAGAAGCAGCTAAAGAATTAGGTAAGCTAATAGCGAAAAAAGCACTTGAAAAAAGTATAACAACAGTTGTATTTGACAGAGGTGGATGTATATATCATGGCAGAATAAAAGCTTTAGCTGAAGCTGCTCGTGAGGCAGGTTTGAAATTTTAATAAAGGAGGGAAAAATAAGTGCAAGAAAACAAACGAATAGATCCAAATACTCTTGAGTTGGAGGAAAAAGTAGTAATTTCAAAGCGTGTAACAAAAGTTGTAAAAGGTGGTAGGAATTTTCGCTTTAGCGTATTAGTAGTGGTAGGAGATAGGAATGGTCATGTTGGTATCGGAACAGGAAAATCTCGTGAAGTTCCAGATGCAATTAAGCAAGCTGTAGAGAAAGCTAAAAAGAATCTAAAGACTATTGCGTTATTAGATACGACAATACCACATGAAATTGTAGGAATACATGGAGCAGGAAAGGTTTTATTAAAGCCTGCAGGAAAAGGTACAGGAGTTATAGCAGGAGGACCAGTTAGAATGGTACTAGAGTTAGCAGGAATTAAAGACATAAGAACTAAGTCTTTAGGGTCGAACAATGCTAGAAATATGGTAGAAGCAACATTAAATGGTCTTATGGAGCTAAGAACAGCTGAAGAAATAGCTAAGCTTCGTGGCAAGACCGTAGAAGAAGTTTTAAGCTAGGAGGAAAACTTTGATGTCAAAATTAAAAATAACTTTAATAAAAAGTACAAACAAAGCTAAAAAAAATCAATTTGCGACTGTAAGGGCCTTAGGATTAAAAAAAATAGGCCAAACAGTTGTTCAAAATGATAATCCTCAAATAAGAGGTATGATAGCAGTGGTACCTCATTTATTACAAGTGGAAGAGATTTAATGAGGAGGTGTGAATATGAAACTAAATGAATTAAGATCTATACCTAATTCTACGAAAGTTAGTAAAAGAAAAGGAAGAGGGCATGGAACAGGAAATGGAAAGACAGCTGGAAGAGGGCATAAAGGTCAGAACGCAAGATCTGGTGGAGGAGTAAGGCTAGGTTTTGAAGGTGGACAAATGCCTTTGTACAGAAGGATACCAAAGAGAGGATTTAATAACATATTCAGAAAGATTTATGCTGTAGTCAATGTATCTGATTTAGAAAGATTCGATAATGATACAGAAGTAACAGCAGCTTTATTAAAAGAAGCTGGGTTAGTAAAAAAAGTTGTAGATGGAGTTAAGATACTAGGTAATGGGGAGCTTTCAAAGAAACTAGTAGTTAAAGCCACTAAATTTACAAAGACAGCGCAAGAAAAAATAGAGTCTGTAGGAGGAAAGGTAGAGGTGATATAACGTGGGTAATATGCTAGACACATTTAGGAATGCCTGGAAAATTTCAGATCTTAGAAAGAAGATATTCTTTACTATATTTATGTTGTTAGTTTTTAGGTTAGGTTCACATATACCTGTACCAGGTATGAATGCAGCAAGGTTGCAAGATTTAATGAGGCGTGGTGGAGCTATTTTTGGATTTTTTGATATAGTATCGGGGGGTTCATTCGCGAATGCAACAATATTTGCAATGAGTATAACTCCTTACATAAATGCATCTATAATAGTTCAATTGTTAACTGTCGCTATCCCTAAATTTGAACAGTTATCAAAAGAGGGAGAAGAGGGACGAAAGATTATAGCCCAAATTATAAGATATACAACAGTGGTATTGGCATTTGTGCAGGCAGTTGGTTTGACTATAGGTATGAGATCATCAATATATGGTGGATTGAATGTGTTAAGTTTTATTACAGTTACGTTATCATTTACAGCAGGTACAGCATTTTTGATGTGGTTAGGTGAGCAAATAACAGAAAAAGGAATTGGTAATGGTATATCTATGCTTATTTTTGCTGGAATAGTATCTAGAGCTCCAGTAGGTGCACTTGCTATAGTTCAGAATTTTAGAGCTGGTAAATTTGGACAGGGAGCGATGGCGTATTTAGCTATAAGTGTTGTTTTAGCCGTGTTTGTGGCAATTATAGCATTAGTTATATGGGTGCAAGAGGCAGAGAGAAGGATACCTGTTCAATATGCAAAGAGAGTAGTTGGAAGAAAAATGTACGGTGGCCAAAGTACACATATTCCAATCAAAGTAAACTTAGCAGGAGTAATGCCAATAATATTTGCAATGTCTTTTGTTGCATTACCATCAACAATAATATCAGTGTTTGCACCAAATTCACAAAATAAAATACTTGTTTGGTTTAGAAATGCACAGACAAGTATATTGTTTGCGCTACTTACAGGTGTATTGATAATATTCTTTACATTCTTTTATTCATATATTCAATTCAATCCAATTGAGATTGCGAATAATATGAAGAAAAATGGAGGATTTATTCCAGGTATAAGACCAGGTAAACCTACATCGGAATATATATCTAAAATTTTGAATAGAGTAACTTGGTTTGGAGCAATATTTTTGGCGATCATACAGTTATTCCCATCAATAGTAGGAAAGTTAACACATATTAATGGAGTATGGTTTGCTGGTACAAGTGTATTGATCCTTGTAAATGTTGCATTAGATACAGTAAAACAAATAGAGTCTCAAATGATAATGAGACACTATAAAGGTTTTTTAGGGTAAGTTTTGAATGAAACTTGTTGGTAAGATAAGGAGGATTTTATGAATATAGTAATGTTGGGAGCTCCTGGAGCGGGAAAAGGAACTCAAGCTGAGAAGATTTCTCAAAAATACGGTATACCTCATGTATCAACAGGTGATATATTTAGACAATCTATAAAAAACGGTACTCCACTAGGAGTTGCTGCGAAAAGTTACATAGATCAGGGATTATTAGTTCCTGATCATGTGACTAATAACATGGTAAAAGAAGTGTTATTAAAAGATGAGTTTAAGAATGGATTTATTCTAGACGGATATCCAAGAACTATATCACAGGCTGAGTTTTTTACCAAAGCATTAGAGGAACAGGGTAAGGATTTGGATATGGTATTAAACATAGAGGTTGATGAAAAAGATATATTAGAGAGAATGACAGGGAGAAGAGTGTGTACTAAGTGTAACACAACATACCATGTGATTTTCAATAAATCAAAGGATAATGTTTCTTGTGACAAATGTGGTACTGTATTGATTCAAAGAGATGATGATAAAGAAGAAACTGTGAAGAAAAGACTTAACGTTTACAAACAGGAGACTATGCCATTGGTAGAGTATTATACTAATAATAAGAAGATACGGACAGTACAGGGTAAGGGGACTGTTGAAGAGATTTTTGATAGTGTTATAGACGCTATAGAAAGATGAGTTTTGGGTGTATAATATGATAACAATAAAGAATAAAGCTGAATTAGACATAATGAGAAAAGCAGGAGAGATAGTAGCATTAGCACATGAAGAAATCCGGAAAAATGTAGTTCCTGGAGTGACTACATTGGAGTTAGATAGAATAGCAGAGGAAGTTATAAAAAAACATAATGCTATTCCATCTTTTAAAGGTTATGAAGGGTTACCTGGGGCTGTTGATTTTCCAGCAAGTATTTGTGCTTCTGTGAATGAGGAGGTTGTACATGGAATACCTGGAGCTAGAGTTTTAAAAGAAGGAGATATAATAAGTATTGATATAGGTGCTTATTATAATGGATATCATGGAGATGCAGCAAGAACTGTGCCAGTAGGTAATATATCAGAAGAGGCACGTAGGCTTATAGAAGTTACAAAAGAAAGTTTCTTTAAAGGCATGAGTAAAGCTGTTGAAGGCAATAGAATAATAGATATTTCTGGAGCAGTGGAAGACTATGTAAAAAGCCATGGATATTCTGTAGTGAGAGACTATGTGGGACATGGCATAGGGCAAGAGATGCATGAGGATCCATCAATTCCTAATTATAGAACTATATTTAGGGGACCTAGACTAGAAAGAGGTATGGCGTTAGCAATTGAGCCAATGGTTAATATAGGTACTTATAAAATTAAAATTCTAGGTAATAAGTGGACAGTTGTTACTGCTGACGGGAAGTTATCGGCTCATTATGAAAATACAGTAGCGATCACAGATAAAGATCCTCTGATATTAACTATGTTGTAAAAAAATATAAAAATAGGAGAAAATATATGTCTAAAGAAGATGTAATAGAAGTAGAAGGAACAGTATTGGAAGCTTTACCAAATGCTATGTTTCAGGTAGAGTTAGAAAATGGACATAAGATATTGGCTCATATTTCAGGAAAGTTAAGAATGAACTTTATAAGAATTCTTCCAGGGGATAAAGTGAGATTGGAATTATCGCCATATGATTTAACAAGAGGAAGAATTACATGGAGAGCTAAGTAATTGTAAAGGAGGGATATTAGATGAAAGTAAAACCATCCGTTAAGCCTATATGTGAAAAATGTAAGATAATAAAGAGAAAAGGTCGTGTAATGGTAATTTGTGAAAATCCAAAGCACAAACAAAAACAAGGTTAGTTATTTTTTTAAAACACTTGACATTTTTAGCAATCTAATATAGAATTTGAATGTTAGAGTTTAATTAACCGTGTTGGGTTTTTGCTTTGACACAAAGGATTATTTAAGATGCAATTTAATAAAATTGTTGATAAAATAGGAGCGGCTGCATGGTATTGTCCATGTCCTAATTAATACAATTTTGCTGTTTTGCAAAACTAGAAAGAACTTATTTTGGAGGTGTAAAAGAATGGCACGTATAGCCGGAGTTGATTTGCCTAGAGAGAAGAGAATAGAGATTGGTTTAACTTATATCTTTGGTGTAGGTAGATCGTTGTCAAATAAAATTTTGAGAAAATTAGGCGTAAGTCCTGATATAAGAGTGAAAGATTTAATAGAAGCTCAAGTTGCAGCAATAAGAGAAGAGCTATCTAATTATAAAGTTGAAGGTGAACTTAGAAAAATAATTGCCTTAAACATTAAAAGACTTAAGGAAATTAAATGTTACAGAGGAATAAGACACAGTAGAGGATTGCCTGTAAGGGGTCAAAAGACAAAGACAAATGCGAGAACTTGTAAAGGTCCTAAAAAGACAGTAGGGCAGAAAAAGAAATAGAAGGAGGGTTTGAAATCTGATGGCAGTAGCAAAGGGAGCTAAAAAAACTACAAGAAAAAGAAGAGAGCGTAAAAATGTAGAGAGAGGTGCAGCGCATATACGTTCATCTTTCAATAATACTATAGTTACAATAACTGACGTTGCTGGTAATGTTATAGCATGGTCCAGTGCAGGTGGATTAGGTTTTAAAGGCTCAAGAAAGAGTACGCCGTTTGCGGCACAAATGGCAGCGGAGACTGCAGCGAAAGTGTCTATGGATCATGGGTTAAAATATGTAGAAGTATATGTAAAAGGGCCTGGATCAGGAAGAGAGGCAGCTATTAGAGCATTGCAAGCAGCAGGGTTAGAGGTAGTTCTTATAAAGGATGTGACTCCTATTCCGCATAATGGATGTCGTCCACCAAAGAGGAGAAGAGTTTAGTTTTGTATTAGGTTAAGACACGGATGTATAGAAGACTTAAGCGTACGAAGGGGTTAGCTTAGGGCTTTTAAAGAATTAATTTGGAGGTGTTTGAATAAATGGCAAGATATACAGGGGCGTCGTGTAGGCGTTGTCGTAGAGCAGGAGAAAAGCTTTTTCTAAAAGGAGAAAAGTGTTATAAAGAGAAATGCCCGGTTGCGAGAAGAGCTTATGCTCCAGGTCAGCATGGTCAACAAAAGAAAAATTTGAAAGAGTATGGATTACAATTGCGTGAGAAGCAAAAAGCCAAGAGATTCTATGGTATTTTGGAACGTCAATTTAGGAAATATTTTGAGATTGCGTTTAAGAAACAAGGTGTTACAGGTGAAAATTTATTAACTTTATTAGAAACAAGATTGGACAATGTTGTTTATAGGATGGGGTTGGCTGATTCAAGAGCTCAGGCTAGACAGTTTGTAAGGCATAATCATATAACTGTTAATGGCAAAAAAGTTAATATTCCATCTTACTTGGTAAAAGTAGGGGATATTATAGCTCTTAAGGAGAAGAGCAGGAGTATTTCTGTTATAAAAGAAATTGTAGAGTCAAATAGTGTTAAGGCACCAAGATGGCTAGAGGTTGATGCTGCTAATTTCAGTTGTAAAGTTATTGCATTACCGGAGAGAGAAGATGTGGATCTACAAGTTCAAGAGCATCTAATAGTTGAGTTGTACTCTAAATAGTTTATAAGGATGTAGTGAACTTATGGTTTTAGGTGACCTATGTAAGATTTATTTTTGGTTGTGAGAAATTGAAGATTGATACATAAGAAGCAATTTTGAGTAGGGTATGACAGTCCCCGAGTTTATGCTTGTTAAAACAAGAATCCCACGACGCTAGTCGTTGGGGAATGTCAATATAAATTTGGATTTAGCTAATATGACAAGTACACTCGATGGGTATGAGAGTCATATTGGGAGGAAGTAGACCACTTTACGAGATAATGCATGTAATTAAAGGAGGTTTTTAGATGATAGAGATAGAAAAACCAAAGATTGAAAAGGTAGCTGAAAATGAAGAATTTACTTATGGAAAATTTGTTGTTGAGCCATTAGAGAGAGGTTATGGTATTACTCTAGGTAATTCTTTGAGAAGGATATTGTTGTCATCTTTGCCAGGAGCTGCAGTAACTTCTATAAAGATTGATGGAGTGTTACATGAGTTTACAACAGTTCCAGGGGTAATGGAGGATGTTACTGAGATAATCCTAAACATAAAACAGTTGTCTCTAAAATCTTATGCTGAAGAACCAAAAACTATATATATCGATATTGATAGAGAAGGAGAAGTTAAAGCAGGAGATATAAAGACTGACTCTGAGATTGAAATTTTGAATCCTGATCTACATATAGCTACATTAGAAGGTGGGCATAGGTTATACATAGAGATGACAGTAGGAAAGGGAAGAGGTTACGTGTCTGCTGAAAGAAACAAGAATAGTGGGCAACCTATAGGTGTTATATCAATAGATTCTATATATACACCTGTTACAAAGGTGAATTATAAAGTAGAAAATACACGTGTAGGTCAAGTAACAGATTATGATAGGTTAGTATTGGAAGTGTGGACAGATGGTAGTATAAAGCCAGATGAGGCAATAAGTTTAGGCGCTAAAATTTTAAATGAGCATTTAAATTTGTTTATTGATTTATCAGAGACTACAAGAGAAAAGGAAATAATGATTCAAAAGCAAGAGCCAAAGAAAGAGAGAGTTCTTGAGATGACAATAGAGGAGTTAGATTTATCTGTTAGGTCATATAATTGCTTAAAGAGAGCAAATATAAACACTGTAGAGGATCTAATAAGTAAGACTGAAGATGATATGATGAAAGTTAGAAACTTAGGAAGAAAATCATTAGAGGAAGTTTTACAAAAGTTAGATGCATTGAATTTGAAGTTGTCACCTTCAGAAGAATGATAAGTATATGTGATTTTGAAAAATAAATATGGTATCAGATAAAGAAATTTTAATATGTAGGTTGTTGAATCTACTTAGGGTTGATTTTTTAGATACTAGGGGTGTTGCTATAAAGCAAAAGCTTTTAGTAGTGCATTCAAAGAAGAGTTGGATTTGGTCAATAAAAAAGGGAGGTTTATACAATGCCAGTTAATAGAAAATTGGGACGTGTGGCGAATCAAAGAAGGGCTATGCTAAGAGGATTAGTTACAGCTTTTTTTGAAAGTGGTAGGATAGAGACTACATTAGCACGTGCTAAAGAGATACAAAGTATAGTTGAAAATTTGATAACACTTGCAGCTAAAGAGGCTAATAATTATACTACTAAAGAGATAAAAGTATCTAAAGCAAAAGTAGATGCTAAAGGAAAGAAAGTAACAAAGGTAGTTAAGTCTAAAAATGGTAGGGAATATAGTGTTGTAGAAAGAGAGTTTGCAACTAAGGAAGTTAAGGTTGACGCACCTTCTAGATTGCAAGCAAGAAGAATGGTAACTAGTTGGTTATATAGAACAAAAGATAAAGATGGAAATTATATACATCTAGCAAATAAGATATTTGATGAAATTGCACCTAAGTATTCAGAGAGAAAAGGTGGATATACAAGAATTTATAAATTAGGCCCAAGAAGAGGCGACGGTGCTGAAGTAGCAATACTTGAATTAGTATAAAAAGATACATCGTCTTGACTTATCTATGATATGTGGAGAGATTGTAGCTTTTCTTAAAGAGCCCTCTCCGTATGTTCTAGCAGTAATGTAGACAGGTTTTGTATAATAAGATTTAGGCAGATAAATCATGACATTAATGGTTTAAAGCCTAATTTTTTTTAAAAAATGTTGTAAAAGAAACCAAATGATGATATAATGAGCTTAGATTTTTAAATGGAAGGAAGTTAGATATTATGAGTAAAGAAATTAATCCCAATATGGTCTCCAATATACCATTAGATAAAAAGGACGATTTAGAAAAAGGAACTTCTAGTAATTCTATTGAAGATAGAGTGAGTAATACTAGAGCTGAATCTGATACCAAAAAGGAAAAGGGTAGAGAAGAAGATAATTTAGAAAAAGGAACTTCTAGTAATTCTGGTGAAGGCGAGAAAAGTAATACTGGTGCTGAATCTAATACTAAAGAAGAGCCAAAAGACGGAAGACCTTCAGCTAAATGGTTGTTTTTAGCATATATAGTGGTATTTGGATTTCTAGGTTTGTGGGCTATAGCTTTATATGATACATTAAAGAAAAAAAGAGCACCGTTTGATGGTTTTGCTGATGGTTTTGCAAAGAAGTTATTATATGCTTTTAATTTGCCAGTAGTGATCCCGTGCTTGCTAGTGTTATATAAGCCAGCTGGTTTTATGCAAATGTTAAAGGAGAAATATCAGAAACTAGTAGAGTCTTTAGGAGCAAAAGTAGGTTTGGTTAAGGATTCTATAGATAAGAGTTTAGGTGAAGATGGGTTGTTGGCTAATTTGGAGGATAATGATTCTATAAACAAAAAGAAAGAGAATCCAGAGGAAGTTTCTATGAAAAAGGGAGAAGATTTGAAAGGTAAGGTAGAAGAGAAAGCTAATGAAGTAGAAAGCTTGGGTAACACATCATCTAATGTCCCGGAAGCAAAACCAGAAGAAGCTTCTGTGAAAGAGAAAGAAGACTCAAAAGGTAAGCTAGAAGAGAAAGATAATGAAGTAGAAAGTTTGAGTAACACATCATCTAATGCTCCAGAAGCAAAACCAGAAGAGAAAGATAATGAGTCAGAGGAAAATATAGATAAAACAAGGCAAAAAGTAATTCCAGAAGAAGTTAAAGAAAAATCTCAACAATCATTATCGATGGATCGTTAGATATTATAACAAGAGCCTATGGCAGAGGATTAAATCTTGCCATAGGCTCTTGTTTTGTTATTTTATCAATTAATTGGTATATCGAGTATTTGTAAAGGTGAATTTGTATCTTTATTTATACTTGGAATTCTTGTTATTGTAATAAACTTATTAGTATCATTAGACAAATAT
This sequence comes from Clostridiales bacterium, assembly GCA_017961515.1. Classification (NCBI taxonomy): domain Bacteria; kingdom Bacillati; phylum Bacillota; class Clostridia; order Eubacteriales; species Clostridiales bacterium. Next base: position 21,685 of record JAGCXC010000079.1, read on the forward strand.
ATAGGTAACACTAGAGAACAATTTAATAAAAGCTCTTTTTTATACTCGTCTAAGTAGCGATCAGCATCTTGTGAAGATATCTTATTTTGTACTAAAAAGGCATTTTTTACTTGAGTATGTAGCTTATCTAAAAATTCATCCGAAGATAAATTTTTGCGTTGTAATAAATCTGCGTTGGACAAACGATTGCCCGTAGTTAAGTCAAAGTTGTAAGCGTGTATCTCTTTAAATGCAAGAGATATTATAAGAGATAATGTATTGTCATTTACAGAATAACTATATCTATAAGATTCAAAATAAGCATTGCTTAACTTATCTATTTCTAGATTTGTAACATAAGCATCGCTTGAATTTATATTTATATATGGTACAGTATATAGATAACCATGAAAATCTCTGGTACATATATTACAAATAGGTTCATCTGATAATTCAGATAGGTCATAAGTTATTTTATCGAAGACATGAAGTTTTGTGTTATTATACAAACAAGTTAATTCCATCATAGTATTACCATGGGAATCTTTTTTATAGTCTGTTACTTCATAGAAATTGCTACTATAATCTTTAGATAATGCAGCTTTGTACATATCTAAGTCAGTTATTTTATTAAGAGTATATTTTTCAAAAGATGAAAATACGTACAAGTTATTGTCAATTTTACTTAAGTAAAAATCATCACAAGATCTGTCCACTAATAAAACCTTATTATTTTCATTTGAGGATGATTTTATAAGAAATACGTAGAAAGCTTTGTTATTAAAAGCTGTTTTGTCTATTAGGGAAATGTTGAAATTGAAGTATTGTTTCTGTACACAGAAATCGTTTACACGTTGTTTTACAAAAGCTTCTTCAATTGGATCATTAAAGATACACAAATTAGTTTTTAATAAGCTAGAATGATTACGCATGTTTAGCCTATATTCGTGGATTTGATATTGATTTCCATCAAAGAAGAATACAATATCTTCCTTATCTATAAACCATGTAAAATTTGAAATATTACGTTTGATGGATTTTACGTTGTATATGTCGGGATATGATTTCTTTAAATCAGTAGATAAAGAGTCTAATACAAGTTTAGCTAAGGTATTTAAAATTTCATCATTAGTGCCATTTAGTATATCGGTTATTTTAAGTTCTTCGCCTGTTGATAAATTAAATGTATAGCATTGGTGTGAGAAGCGACCGTTACTATTATTGTTTTTTGGGCATACAGATATAATATCGTTTTGGTTATAACCAATTATATAATCTGAAGTTTCAACTGAAGTAGGAATAAATTTTTCTTTTAAAACTGCATTTATTTTATCTATGGACTGCATCCTTAAAGGATTTATTATCTGAGGTATGGAATATGTTTTGAAATCTGTACGCAAAGAATAAGTGTCAGCATAATGAATACTAGAAGCACCAAATGTTCCAGCATCTGTTTTTACTGATACCAAATTTTTATTTGTATCCCATGTAAGAGTATCACATAAAATATTATTTAATACATCTAAAGATACATAAGTTCTACCATTTAAAATATTTGTTGAAAAAGTTTCGCCTTTATCGTTATTATTTACGAAAACTTTTTCATTTTTTAGATCAATTAAAATATCGTGAAAATTCTTTTTCAAATGTATCAAACGTGAAGGACCATACCAAGAAACGTTATATCCTAAGTTTTCACAAACATCTCTTAATGGAACTAATACGCTATCACCTACAATTATTTCTTCTTTTAATGATATTAGATGATTGTCCACGTATATTTGTTTGTTATCAGCAAATGAAGGTGCGGTAAACACATAAAGAGATAAGCTAGCTACGAAAAATAATTTTTTAAATAAATTCATAAAATCCCTCCTTGATAAAATACTATAAAATAGGGCAACAAAATGCTACCTGTAATTATATCGGAAAAACACACACAAAAAATAAACAAAAAGTTACAACGGTGTTTATAGATAAGTGATTTCTATTTAATGAGAAATCCTTCCCTGTGGCCATTGTTATTAAACAAAAACACCTACCCCATAAATAGTAGAGGTCAGATGTTTTGTTATTAAATAAGTTCTATTTATGTTCTTCAAAGTAATAGCTAAAGATTTCACCTGTATCCTTATTAACAGCAAGTTTTGAAGTAACATCTTCTTCTAAGCTTTGCATTGCAACTATTATATATTCGCCGTCATCATTGTGTAAAACTCCACCAATGTCATATGACAGATCTTCTGAATTCATTTTGTTCATTACTAATCTTAATGCAGATAGATTGTTAATCTTGTTGATACGTTTAGTATTTAATATATGATATGAATTTTTATTATTCACAATTGTATATAAGTTTTCACAATTTCTATCAATAGCAATTAAATTATTATCACATTGCAAGATATAGCAATCTTGTCCATTTAATATAGATTTATCAATTATAACTGGATTGGTGTAAATATTTTTAGCAGTGTTCAACACATTACTTTCTTCCTCAACATTGGTTATATTGGTGAATTTGCGTTTAAACAACAAGGAATTCTCTTGTAGATCAATTGAAATACCAGGCATTCCTCCTGAATAGGAAGTAACAATGTAGCGATTAAAGAAGAAAACGAGGTTATTATTACTCAAATAAAATTGAACTTCAGATATATTGTTTTTTACGCCTTCCTTTACAGTAAAGTCATAATACTTACTTTCATCTATCATTTTTGAGAATCTGTTGATTAGGAAATCCTTGATTTCATCAGTAGATCCATTTAATATCTCATCAATGCGTAGTTTTTTACCTGTATTTATGTCAAAAGTATCACAATACAATTCATATGATGGGTGAGTAGCCCACATTGCACTAACATATGACAATCTTATAACGGATAAAATATTATTAGCATTATATCCGATTGCGTATGAAAGTTGAAAATCGACATTTTCTGCCTTAAAATGCTTTATAACCTCAGGATCCAAATCGTTACAATCTAGAGAAAGCTTTTTAAATTTGTCAAATTGATCACGTCCAAGTTTACGATAATATTCATTTATCTTGTCTATAGCAACAGAATCATTTGTGTTTAATATTTGAGGTACAGATACTTTTATATTAACTATAGCACCATTGTCTAATTTTTCTTGATATGTTTTTGACAAATCCACTATATTACACCAGTTACCATTAACATAAGATTTATCTTGTTCCAGTATTTCGACAAAATAATTGGAATTAAATGGTGGTACCCATTCAACTTTATCACCCAATGACTCTACCAAATATCTGATAGGAAGATATGTCTTGTTATTTATCAATTTGGGAGCGACATCAATAGTTTTTTCTATATTGTCTACAAATATTTTATTTTTGTTTAAAGCAAACAAAACACTTTTAAATCCGCGTGTTACTTTTATCTGATTAGTTGATGAATTCCAGGTTACAGTGCATCCTATTTTTTCAGCTAATTCCCTTAATGGAACAAATAATCGACCGTTTTCTATAAATGTATCTTCGTTTAATGTTAAATAACTAGAATCAATCTGAGATTTGGTTGAAGGAAGAGTTCTTACCAAATTTAATTTGTTTGCATAAGCATTACTTTTACCTAAGATGCATACTATTCCTACTAAGAATAGCATATTTTTTATTTTCTTACTCATCAAAAAAGACCTCCTAATTAAATGTATCTCCGTATAAAATTTCGACGCTTGTGGTATTTAGCATGATAGCTAAGACTATATACTACATATGGTTAAAATATGAAGAGTATGTCCATGCCCAATTATACTACATACTTTCATAGGATACAATATATTATTAGAATTTTTACAAAAGAAAAATATGAAAGATAATATTCAAAGTAAACGCACCCCCTAATATAAAAAATGTTGCATTTACTTTGAATAATAAAATGTTGCATTTAGTTTGACGAAAAATATAAACCCAATTGGAGGCTATTATATAGCAATTGGGTTTTGACAGTATAGGTTACAGTGCAATAGCTTCCGACAATCTAAGTTTGTCTGCTATCATGGCAATAAATTCAGAATTGGTAGGTTTTCCTTTGCCATTACTTATTGTGTAGCCAAATATTTCATCGATTACTTCAATTTGTCCACGTCCCCACGCGACCTCTATTGCATGACGAATTGCTCGTTCTACCCTGCTGGATGTAGTTTTGTATTTTTTGGCAATAGAAGGATAAAGTAATTTTGTGATGGAGTTGATCATATCTAAATCATCTATTACCATAAGTATTGCGTCTTGTATGTAGTGATATCCCTTTATGTGTGCAGGAACCCCTAAATCATGCATTATGTGAGTTACTTTTTCTTGCAAATTGAGTTTTTCTTGCATAGTCTTTAGATACGTTTGACGTGGGAGTTTGGTGTCTGATAGTGGAGCGTTCATATAGATATCTTTTATCCTTTTAACCAAAGTTTTCATATCGAATGGTTTGGTGATATAGTATTGTGCACCTAAGCTCATTGCTTTTCTTATAACACTTTCGCTAGTAACCTCGGATAGGATGATGAAGGCTGGTTTTTTTAGAAGATGTTCGTGCTGTATCCTCTCTAGTATGCCTATACCATCTAAATGAGGCATGATTATGTCTGTTATCACAATGTCGGGATTGGTGTTAGGTATGCTAGTACATGCTTTTATTCCATCTTCTACACTGCCTACGACCTCTATATCATCTTGCTCGTTTAAATAATTTTCTACCATGCTTCTGAAATTGTTGTCATCCTCGACTAAAAGGATTTTTATTTTCCCTTGTTGCAATCTAAACTCCTCCTTAATATTTTTTTAGAATAGATAGAATTAAATGTCTTATGACATTTTTTACCAAGCATGTACATTATAAACTAATCGTTATTAAGAAAATTGTCGAACTGTTGTTTTTGATTAAATATAATTAAGATTTTTTTGTAAGCTTGACAGAGGAGGATTTTAACTCATTGTCAGAGTAATATTTTACTAAAACAACATCTCCAGGTTTTTTGCTATAAAGATAGCTTCTAAGGTCGAGCATGGTATTTATTACCTTATCATCTATACTTATGATTATAGAATTTTGTTTGATACCACTTTTGTATGCGGGACCATTTTCATCGACATCTACAACAATAATTCCATTTTGTAGAGTTAAATCTTGCATCACATAGGGAATTAATGCCCTATCATATGCAAATACACCAAGGTAAGGTTCAACAAATTTATTATCTTCTATGAAGTGATTGATAATAGGTGTTGCAATATTGATAGGAATAGCAAATCCAATTCCTTCCGCGGTGTCTATTTTCACTGTATTTATACCAATTACTTCACCTTGCGAATTTAGAAGGGGGCCACCACTGTTACCAGGATTTATACTGGCGTCAGTTTGAATAAGATCTTCCATATAATTTTCACCATCGCTGGTATCTACACGAAGAGTTCTATTTAATGCACTGATTATGCCTGATGTTACAGTACGTTGGAACTGGAGGCCCAAAGGATTTCCAATAGCTATTGCAATTTCACCTACAGTGAGTGTATCAGAATTACCTAGCGGTAGTACCTCTAAATTAGAGGAAGGAACTTTTATTATAGCTAAATCTAGCATCTCATCGGACCATACGCGAGTTCCTTCTTTTTCAGATCCGTCCGAAAAGGTTACGACAAGTTTTTCGGAATCATTGTTTGTTACATGTTGATTTGTTAATATATAACCATTGGTACTTACAATAACACCAGATCCTATACCCCAGCTTGAAGAATTGCCAAACAGTATATCATTGTTTATTTTTAGTGCAGATATTCCAACAACACCGTTTATGCTATTGGATACAACAGTAGGTATAGAAAAAGAATTTTGTTGAACTGGAACATTTGGAGTACTGTAATTAAGTTTTGTCACTGTATTTGAGGATGTGTGATTTGGGACCATATGCCAAAGATATATCCCTAAGAATAGAGTTACAAGAACAGAAAGTGTGATGTTTTTCAAAAGTAGTTTATTTTCTAGAAACATAATTATTACCTCAACTTTGTATTTGTTTTTTTGGATTGTATATGTTAATATGACACAAGGACAATGAAAATATACAAAGGAGGAGAAATGAATATATACATATGTAGTGAATATAAAGATAGAGATAGAGATAGAGATAATATACTAAGATATATCTTGAAAAAAAACTTTCCAGGTACTAAACCGTGTATAAAGAAAAATAAACGAGGAAAGCCTTATGTATCAAATATAAGAGGGTGTTACTTTAGTATTTCTCATACAAGAAATATTTTAGTTATAGCAGTGGATAAATTGCCTATAGGGGTAGACATAGAAAAGATACGAGATGTTAATTTTAAAATAGTGAATCGTTTTTTTTCAAAGGAAGATATAAAAAAATTTGAAACTGTGGAACAAAAGGAGAGAAAGGATTATTTTTTTAAAATGTGGACACAAAAAGAAAGTTACGTAAAGTGTATAGGAACAGGGTTTAGTGGTATGCCGTTTAGTAAATTTACTATAAATGAAGATACGCTAGTTTGTGATAAACAATGTAAGTATCATTTTTGTACATATAATGTTGATGGTGGATATAAAATGTCGGTGTGCTATAGTAGCGACACCGACATGAATCTACAATATTTAGATACATCTATCATTGTTTAAACGCCGTTTTTTACCAACGGGGTTAAGTGTTTTGTAAGATAAGAAGTGAGAAAAGTTGTTGATGGCGTTAAGCATGTGACGACATTCAATTAGCGATATTGTGCTTGATCTATCGAGTGTTAAACGATTCTCTAAATTTGTGATTTTTCTGTTAAGTGCCACAAATTCCCTTGAGTTTTTTAATGTGGTAATAAATTTAAGAATACTTGAAGAATTTAAATTTTTTGAAGAATAAACTCCTTGAAGTTTATCTAAAAACGTATCCAAGGCATATTGATTACCTATGTATAAAGATATACGTATGCCAACTCTTGGATTTTTAGTCTCAAGTAACTTTTGAATAAATATATCATCTTTATTACGGGGTAAAACAAAAAGATTTGCAAAATTTTCAATTAAAAGTGCAGCAACGTTTATATTTTTTTGTTGATATGCCATAAATAATGGCGTTAGTACTTTTTTGGATGCCATATCAACGTCTGCACCGTGTTCCATCAATAAATGTATTAACTCTACATTGCCAGACATACAAGCCCTGAAAAAAGGAGTAAAACCTAGCGAAGAAGTTAAATTAATAGTTGCATTGTGTTTAAGTAATAACCTAGCCATATCAGTAGATGAAAGGCAACATGCATAAAATAAAGAAGTAAAACCATTTTTATTTTTAGAATCAACTTCCGCACCATGCAAAAGTAAGTATTCAGCTACATCCAATCTTTCATTTTCGCAAGATAAAAGTAATGAAGGTACACCATGTTTCAGTATAGCATTAACAGGTGCACCGCGTTCAACGAGTAGTTTGACGATATCTAGGGCACCACATTCAGCTGCCCATGCTAAAGAGGGATCGATGTCCACTTTAGCACCATTGTTTAATAAAAGTTTTACCAAAGGCAAAGACGCGTTGGCACATGCATTTTTAAGAGGAGTGTAACCGAAGTTATTTTTTATGTTTACCGGAGCACCAGACATTATTAAAAGCGATGCAATAGGATACGAGTTAATAAAGCAAGCCCAGTGTAGGGCAGTATTGCCATACTCGTCTACGCTATCTAAATACTCCTTTTCTGAGGATAGTAATCCAATAACGCCTTCTACATCTCCTTTTTTGGTGATAGTAATAAGCCTAGAAATTTTATTCACAAAAATCAGTCCCTTCAAAAACGAGTTAAAATACACATGATTTTTGCAAAGAAGGATAATAAATATCTTCCTAACCTGATAACGTATAATAAACGTTCATTAAAAAATCATGATATATCGAGTGACCATTTTATCATATATTTACAAGTTAGGCAAGATTATACTATATATTTATGTTTCGCTCTTGGTTTTTCTCAGGAGATAAAGGTTTTTCTAAAAAGTCAAAAGTATCTAGTGTAGATAGTAAAGATCTGATTTGATGTAATTTTTTTCTAAATAGTAGAATTTTATTTAAACAACTTTGTAATTCTTTCTTATAGAAAAGTTTATGTAGCAAACGTTTACTATTATTAATGCGGTTTTCAATCATATTTGTTTCTTGTATGAAAGTTTTAATATGGTCAGTCAATGAAACAGTCAAGTCATTATTATAGGTAAAGTCAGGACTTAATTTTAGTTTTTGTGCCAATGAAGTAGCTTCTGATGGGCCTAACGTATTATAATATAAAGAAAAACCTTCTGTTAAAACTCTGTTATTTCCCACATGAAATGCAGTTTTAATACGTACACTAAGATTAGAACTTTTGAGTAAAGTCTTAATTAAAAGTGAATCATCTTCAAAGGGTAAAAAATAAAGATCATCACAAGAATCAATTAATAGTTCAAGAGGCTCAATATGCGCCTTCTTTTTTAATAAAATTTCTGCTATATCGTAAGATCCATAAAGGCAAGACAATGTTAAAGGGGCAATTTGTTGAGTAAATGTACCGTTAGGATTTGCACCTTTTGATAACAACAAATTTACCGCATCAATAGATCTATTATTACAAGCATAATGAAGTGGAGTTAATCCATTTTCGTCCGGTTCATCTAAATATTTATTATTGTACTTATCTAGTATAATAGATATTACCTTAGTTTTATTATCAATACAAGCTCTGTGCATAAGATTAAATTCTTCAGATGAGTATAAATTTGCTCCTCTATCAATAAGTAACTTAATTATCTCAAACGAATCATTTTCATATGCAAGAACAAGAGGGGTAAGTCCCAATTGATTAAAGTTGTCTAATTTGATATCATCTCTTTGTAAAAGCAACTTGGCAATTGCAACATTGCCATTGTAGCAAGCAATTGATAAAGGAGAGTGACCAAATTCATTTTTTTTATTAACATCAATTGTGGTATTATTAAGAAGCATATCTACCAATTTAATTTCATCATTGTCACATGCCCAAGTTAAGGCAGTTTCACCATCATTATTTAATTCATTTATATCATTGGATACTGTAATTAAATATCTAAGATTTTGAACATTACCTGTTAGATATGTTTTTATTATTTCATCTTTATTCATAAAAAAACCTCCTATTATATATCAAAAACAATTATATAGTGGGGTTACTATAGTTGTCAACATGGGAAGTAAAAAAATTTAAAAAAAGTATTGACATTCAAAATAAAGTGTTGTAAAATAATCTCTGTCAGTTGGAGAGAGCAAGGATGTGCGGGTGTAGTTCAATGGTAGAATCTCAGCCTTCCAAGCTGATTGTGAGGGTTCGATTCCCTTCACCCGCTCCAACATGTAACTGCCCGTAGCTCAGCAGGATAGAGCAACGGACTTCTAATCCGTAGGTCGGAGGTTCGAATCCTCTTGGGCAGGCCATTAGGATTGTAGGTCATATCGCGTGCAGTGGTATGGCTTTTTTGTGTACACATACAATATATAAAGGAATGTTTTTTTTAAAATGGTAGAGAGTGAATTTACTAAAGGTCAATTGTAAAGCTTTGGGGTTACCATAAAGACAAGATATATAATTTCAGCGAATCTTGTTATTGCTTTTTAGAAAATTATTTGATATACTTTTTAAGTTACTTGATGTGGAAATTATTCGCACTATATTGGCACAAGAGACAGTTCTTTTTAATAAGTTTAAGGAAATGTTGGTTTGTGTTTTTAAAATATATAGGTAGAAGTTTAGTTTTAGAGGGAGGTGAGCGTAAATGCCTACATTTAACCAATTGGTTAGAAAGGGTAGAAAAACCCTAAAGAAGAAATCTACAGCGCCTGCATTGCAGAAGACATTGAACTCAATAAGAAAAAGACTTGTTGATTCTAACAGTCCACAAAAGAGAGGCGTATGTACAGTTGTTAAGACAACTACTCCTAAGAAGCCAAATTCAGCGCTAAGAAAAGTTGCCAGGGTGCGTCTTACAAATGGAATAGAAGTTACAGCATATATTCCAGGAATAGGACACAATTTGCAAGAGCATAGTGTTGTTTTGATAAGAGGAGGAAGGGTAAAAGACCTACCTGGTGTTAGGTACCATATAATAAGAGGAACACTAGATACAGCGGGTGTTGCGAATAGGATGCAAGCAAGATCCAAGTATGGTGCAAAAAAACCTAAAGCAGGTGCTAAAAACTAGATAATGTACGTGCTGTAGCACGGAGCGGGTCTGATTTTTAGTGGACATATTTTTTGGAAATATGTGGTTTACGTGCTAAGTACGATTATATATAGTACAAAGCACTGACGTGGACTTTCTTAAAGTCTACGAGTACCTATTGATGAATATCAAAAAAGGAGGGAAGAAAAGTGCCAAGAAAAGGACATGTACCAAAGAGAGAAGTTTTACCAGATTCAGTTTACCAAAGTGAGGTAGTTACAAAACTAATCAATAATATAATGTTAGATGGTAAAAAAGGTATAGCTCAAACAATCTGTTATGAGGCTTTTGATATAGTAAAAGAGAAAACAGGAAGAGATCCTATGGAGGTTTTTGAAGAGGCGTTAAATAACATAATGCCTGTGCTAGAGGTTAAGGCTAGAAGAGTAGGAGGAGCTACATATCAAGTTCCTATAGAAGTGAAAGCAGATAGAAGACAGACATTGGGCTTAAGATGGTTGGTTTTATTTGCTCGTAAGAGGAATGAAAGAACTATGAAAGAAAAATTAGCATCAGAGATAATTGATGCAATAAACAATATGGGAGGAGCCTTTAAAAAGAAGGAAGATACTCATAAAATGGCAGAAGCTAATAAGGCGTTTGCTCAGTATAAGTGGTAATGTTTATAAAATGATAATCGAAAGGATGGTGAGTTATGGCTACTGATAGAGAGTTTAGCTTGGAGAATACTAGAAATATAGGTATAATGGCTCATATTGATGCGGGAAAGACTACAACAACTGAGCGTATACTATTTTATACAGGAAGAGTACACAAGATAGGAGAAGTTCACGAAGGTGCAGCAACAATGGACTGGATGGTTCAGGAACAGGAAAGAGGAATAACAATTACTTCAGCTGCAACAACTGCACAGTGGAAAGGAAGAAGGATTAATATTATAGATACTCCAGGACACGTTGATTTTACAGTTGAGGTTGAGAGATCTTTGCGTGTGTTAGATGGTTCTGTAACAGTATTCTGTGCTAAGGGTGGAGTTGAACCACAATCAGAGACTGTATGGAGACAAGCGGATAAGTATCATGTTCCAAGGCTTGCATATGTAAATAAAATGGACATAATGGGAGCTGATTTCTATAATTGTGTTTCCATGATGAAAGAGAGACTTGGAGCGAATGCGGTGCCTATTCAGTTGCCTATAGGAAGTGAAGATAATTTCCTAGGAGTGATAGATCTTGTACAGATGAAGGCTTTGTATTTCAAAGATGATTTGGGTAAAGTTATAGAAGAAGGACCTATTCCAGATGATATGAAGGACAAAGTGGAAGAGTATAGGACATTGTTGGTAGAGACAGTTGCAGAGCAAGATGAAGACTACATGATGAAGTATCTTGAAGGTGAAGATTTAACAGAGGAAGAGATTCATAATGGAATAAGAAAAGCGACAATTGCAGTTAAGATGATTCCAGTTACATGTGGTTCTTCTTACAAGAATAAGGGTGTTCAGCAATTATTAGATGCGATTGTAGAATATTTGCCATCACCATTAGATATACCAGCTATAAAGGGTGTATTACCAGATACAGAGGAAGAAATTGAAAGACCAGCAGATGATGAAGGTCCATTCTCAGCGTTGGCATTTAAGATAATGACAGACCCATATGTAGGAAAGTTATGCTTCTTTAGAGTATATTCAGGTACTTTGGAATCAGGATCTTATGTGTTAAATTCTACAAAGAATAAACGTGAAAGAATAGGAAGAATTCTTCAGATGCATGCTAATGACAGAAAAGAAATTAGCAAGGTTTATTCAGGAGACATAGCTGCAGCTGTAGGACTTAAAGATACAACAACTGGAGATACTTTGTGTGAAGAGTCAGCTCCTGTTATATTGGAGTCAATGGTATTCCCAGAGCCAGTTATTTCTGTAGCAATTGAGCCAAAGAGTAAGGCTGGTCAAGACAAGATGGGTATAGCATTGCAAAAGTTAGCGGAAGAGGATCCTACATTTAGGACTTATACAAATAAAGAAACTGGGCAAACAATAATATCTGGAATGGGAGAATTGCATTTGGATATAATTGTAGACCGTTTGTTAAGAGAGTTTAAAGTAGAAGCTAATGTTGGAAATCCACAAGTTGCTTACAAGGAAACAATAAGAAAACCTGTTAGAGCTGAGGGTAAATTTGTAAGACAGTCGGGAGGACGTGGACAATACGGACACTGCTGGTTGGAAATTGAGCCTAAGGAACCAGGATCAGGATATGAGTTTGAGAACAAGATTGTTGGAGGAGCTATTCCAAAAGAGTATATAGGATCAGTTGATGCTGGGATACAAGAGGCAATGAATAGCGGTGTATTGGCAGGGTATCCTGTAGTGGATGTGAAGGTTACATTAGTAGATGGGTCATATCACGAAGTGGATTCATCAGAAATGGCGTTTAAGATTGCCGCTTCTATGGGATTTAGAGATGGCTGCAGAAAAGCAGATCCAGTATTATTAGAGCCTATAATGAAGGTTGAGATAACAGTTCCAGAAGAGTATATGGGAGACGTAATAGGAGATATAAATTCCAGACGTGGAAGAATTGAAGGAATGGATGCTAGAGCTGGTGCTCAGGTTATAAGAACATTTGTTCCATTGGCTGAGATGTTTGGATATGCTACTACATTGAGATCCAGGACTCAAGGAAGAGGAGTGTTCTCTATGGAAATAAGTCATTTTGAGGAAGTTCCAAAGAGCAAACAAGAAGAGATTATAAGTGGAAAAGCAGCAAGGTAGATTGTTTAGTCACTAATAGCGAGATCATATTAAAAATGTTCTTGCATATTATAAAAAAAATAAAAAAGAGTAATTAGAGAGGAGAATTAATAATGGCAAAAGCTAAGTTTGAGAGAAACAAACCACACGTTAACATTGGAACAATTGGTCACGTTGACCATGGTAAAACATCATTGACAGCAGCAATAACAAAAGTATTAGGATTTTTGGGAAGAGCAGAATATAAGGCATATGATCAAATAGATGCAGCTCCAGAGGAGAGAGAAAGAGGAATAACAATTTCAACAGCACACGTTGAGTATGAAACTGAGAATAGACACTATGCACACGTGGACTGCCCAGGACACGCTGACTACGTAAAGAATATGATAACAGGTGCTGCACAAATGGATGGAGCTATATTGGTTGTATCAGCAGCAGACGGCCCTATGCCACAAACAAGAGAGCATATCTTGTTGGCTCACCAGGTTGGAGTTCCTTACATAGTTGTATTTTTAAATAAATGCGACCAAGTAGACGACGAAGAGTTGATAGAGTTAGTAGAGATGGAAGTAAGAGATTTGTTAACATCATATGATTTTGATGGAGACAATACTCCAATAATAAGAGGATCAGCATTAAAAGCATTGGAGTCAACATCAACAGATATAAATGCACCAGAGTATGCACCAATCGTTGAGTTAATGAAGAAAGTTGACGAATATATTCCAATTCCTCAAAGACCAACAGATCAACCATTTGCAATGCCAGTAGAGGATGTTTTCTCAATCACAGGTCGTGGAACAGTTGCAACAGGTAGAGTTGAAAGAGGAAGAATAAAAGTTGGAGAAGAAGTTGAAATCGTAGGACTTGCAGAAGAATCAAGAAAGACAGTAGTAACAGGACTTGAGATGTTTAGAAAAGTTCTTGAGTTTGCAGATGCAGGAGAGAACGTAGGAGCATTGTTAAGAGGAATTCAAAGAAATGAAATTGAAAGAGGACAGGTTTTAGCAAAACCAGGTTCAATCAATCCTCATACACAATTTAAAGCTCAAGTTTACGTGTTGACTAAAGACGAAGGTGGAAGACATAAACCATTCTTCAATAGTTACAGACCACAATTCTATTTCAGAACTACCGACGTTACAGGAATAGTTGATCTACCAGAGGGAACAGAAATGTGTATGCCTGGAGATAACGTAGAGATGACTGTTACATTGATAACACCAGTTGCGATGGAAGAAGGATTAAGATTTGCGATTCGTGAAGGTGGAAGAACTGTAGGATCAGGAGTTATATCAAAGATAATTAAGTAATAAGCTAGAAGAGACAAGGATTACCGAGTTTTGGGTAATCCTTATTTTTTTTTATAGAATCATTTTAATTTGGAATGAATTGTCCCTAAAATATAGTATTGACAATTTTGGGATAATGTAATAGACTTAAGATCAGTTTAAGAGATTTTTTGCATAAACTATCAAGAAAGCAAGTAAATGTATATAATTGTACATGTATAGAGGACCTAAAAATGAAGGCAATATCACAAGATTTGAACTTTGAAAAATCAATATGTGATAATGGATGGGGAATGTTTATGACATTTCTAAAATACAAATTAGAAGAGATGGGCAAAAGAAGGTTTATAGTTTTTTAAAAAAGCTCACAAACTTGTTCGGAATAAAAATGAAGAAGTAAAGAATTGCGGGGTTAGCTTGTATTACCTTCGCACATTGGTGATATCGAAGAGAGTGGGGGAAACCGACTGTTTATACGTTGTTAAAAAAAGGAAGTCTTTGTCTTCACGACGAGAATTTTATGGCAAAAATTTGAGATGTAGGTAGGGAAGGATGTCACTTAGAAGTATTTTCTCTTAAAGGAAGGAAGATATGTATGAAGAAAAAGGTTTTAAAGAGTTTTTTTTGTTGTGTATGTTTAGTTTTGATTTTTGCAAAGATGGGTTATTGTTATAGCATGAATGGAGATGATTCCAAACAAGATAGTTTTAATAAAACTAAAGTGGCGTTGGAGGATGAGGCATTACTTAATCGTGCTTGCGAGATGGGTGATTTAGATGAAGTAAAAAAAATGATAAATAAAGGTTTGGATATTAATACTAGAGATAAGGATGGTAATGCTCCTATACATTATGCCTGTAAGTTTGGGCATTTAGATGTAGTCAAATATCTTTTAGATAAAGGTTCAGACATTGAATCAAAAGGGCAAGGCGATTATACACCTTTATATGTAGCTTCATATAATAATAAAGTTGAGGTTGCTAAATATCTTTTAGAAAATGGAGCTAACGTTAATGCCTGTGATATGTATCACAATTCGATACTTAGCAATACTACTTCAAATGCTGAAATTGTAGAATTGTTGTTGGAATATGGTGCAGATATTGAATCTTATGATTCTATTGGATTTAAACCTTTGCATAATGCTTGCTTACTTGGAAGTGTTGATTCGGTAAAGTTATTATTAGAACATGGTGCTAATGTTGAGGATAAAACTCTTAATAACCAGGAGAGTATACATCTTATTCAAAATAAGGAAAAAGCTTATTTGTTATTGAAATATGGTGCAGATATTAATGTAAAGAGTACGTGGGGGGAGACTGTTTTGTTAAGTGCTTGTGCTTATTCAAAAAGCTGTGACTACGTCAAATTCTTATTAGATAATGGTGCGGACATTAATAGTGTGGATTGTTGTGGATATACTCCTTTAATAAGTGCAATTATATCTTATTCTCCTGATGAAGGTATAATAAAGCTTTTGTTAGATCATGGTGCAGATGCTAATATTAAAGATATATATGGTAAGTATGCTCTTGATTATGCTTTAGAACTAGGAGACGAGGATATAATTAAGTTGGTGATGGAAAAATCCAGTAAAGCTGTTGTTGATAATGTATTGCCAGACGAGTAAAAAATTTAAAATATAGTTGATTTAGATTAAGAGGTCATTTTTTTTGCTATAGAATAAAAAATAATGTTCTAGACTATAATAAGTAATGGTAGAATATTAATAAGGAGAAAGATATTAAATGAAAAAAATATTAAATATACTGATATTAATGTTAATATTTAATATACAGGTAGGTTGTTATAGTTTAGAAAAAAATAAAAGCAGTTTAAATAAAAATTCAATCAATATAAAATTATCTAGTGATTACAAACCACAAAAAAAGAATTTGCAACTAATATCAACCAGTGAGACACCACTTTATGAAAAAAATACAGATAGAGTTAATAACATAAAGCTAGCAGCTAAGAGTGTAAACAACATAATAATAGTTCCAGGTCAGGAATTTTCATTTAACAAAATAGTGGGAGAGAGGACGAAGATTAAGGGTTATAGAGAGGCTCCTATTTTGATAAAAACTACGGGAGGAACTAAGAAAGGTGTGGGAGTTGGAGGAGGAGTTTGTCAAGTTTCATCAACTATATATAAAGCTGCTAAGAATGCTAAACTAGAAATATTAGAAAGACATGCACATTCTAAAAAAGTTTTTTATACACAAATTGGTGATGATGCAACGGTAGCGTATCCTAGCACAGACTTGAGATTTAAAAATAATAGAGAAAATGATATAGTAATAAAAGTGGAAGTATTAGAAAATAAAATAAGAGTAGATATATTAGAAAACGTATAATTTTTGTTTCAAATCTTACTACATGTATATCTCAAACAAGAGAATTTCTAATTTTAAGTGTGCTTAAATTTTAAAGATTTAGTGCACTTATTTTTTTTGAAAAAATGAGACAAGTTTTTTCAAGGAGATGTATATTGACTTCACTTGAGCTAATATGATACAATCACAAGAAGTGTAAGAAGAGGAGGTAGTTTGTGTGTCAGCAGTAATGATAATAATATTAGGTATAATTTTTATAGTTTGCGATATACGAAAAGAAAATAAAAAGATAAAAGAAAACACTAAAAGGTATATAAAAGAAACATTTGGAAAGCCTCGAGAAGACTTAAAAAAACAAGAACAAAGGATTCAACATTTTAAATCATTTTATAATAAAGGGAGTCTAAAGGAATATGAAGTAGTAGATGACATAACATGGGATGATCTTGGTATGGATAATATATTTATGTTAATTAATCACACAGATAGTTTTATAGGAGAACGATATTTGTATTCGAGGCTTCATGATCTTTCAAAAAATGAAAAAGATTTAAAAATGCTTGAGGATAAAATTTCGTATTTTGACAAAAATGAAGAAAAGAGAAATAGTATAAGAAAAAAACTTTATAGAATAGGGAAAAAGAACTTGGAGGATATTCTTTCACAAATAAATAATATAGATAAATATAAGATCAATGATATTTGGAAGTATAAGTTGTTGTCAGCTTTAATGATTGTGTTTGTTATATTTAGTGCGATATTTAGGACCCCAATAGTTATTTTGGGTTGCGGAGTTATTTATACAATTAATAGATTTAGTGTTATTATCAAAAAGAAGCAGATTCGAATTGAAAATTTGTTTGAAATTTCAAATATAATAAATATGGCAGATTTTATAAGTAATACTGTTCCTGAGTTTAGTCATCATATGAAGAAAGATATAAAATCTTTGAAAGAGGTTAATAAAAAATTATTTTTTTTGAAACAAAGTTTAGAACAAAATATACAACAAAGTATTTTTAATGTGATTATAGAAAGTATATTTGAACCGTTTATGTGGGAAATGATGTTGTATAATAAAATAATAATAGGCTTTTTTAACAAAAGAAATGAGTTTATGAATGTATATAAATTTATTGGAGAAATCGAGTTATGTATTTCTATTTTATCGTACAGGAAAAGTGTAAAAGATTATGTCATACCAGAAATTATGGATAAGGATAGTTTTTACTTTGAAGAAGTGGTACATCCGGTTGTGAAAAATGCTGTTTCAAATAATTTTGAGTATCATAAGAACACTATCCTAACAGGGGCAAATGCTTCAGGTAAGTCAACTTTTATTAAAGCAGTAGCAATAAATTTGATACTTGGGCAAACAATTAATACTTGTATAGCTAAAAAAGCGGTTATACCTAAATGTGGTGTTATTACGTCTATGGCAGTTCGCGATGATATTTTAACAGGTGAAAGTTATTATTTCCGCGAAATAAAATATTTAAAAAGGATGGTTGAACTTTGTAAAAGTGAGAAATTAATATTTTTTGCAATAGACGAGATATTAAAGGGTACCAATACAAAAGAAAGAATAGCTGCATCAAAGGCAGTGCTAGAGTATTTTAAAGGAAAGCGTTGTATGTTGTTGATATCAACCCACGACTTAGAAATTGCCAGATATTTCAAAGAAAGTTATGACAATTATTATTTTTCGGAAGTTATTAATGAGAATGATATTTTGTTTGATTATATTTTACATAAAGGGATATGTGCTTCAAGTAACGCGATAAAGCTTTTGCAAGTGGTAGGTTTTCCTCAAAGTATAATAGAGTACGCAAACAGTGAGATTAACCAAGATTCATCTCAAGATACGTATTTTGCCTAATTTTGGAAGCCAGTCAAAAACTACCTCAAGCAAATATGTGTGCACCAAAGTAGAGTATAAAATGCTACAATTTGTAATATTTTTCCACGAAAAATAGCTATTTTTTTTATAAAAAGTATTGACAAACAATATGAAATATTATAGAATACATACTTGTGAGGGGCGAGGTTGCAAGAATTTGTTGCGTGGACCATTAGCTCAGGCGGTAGAGCACTTGACTTTTAATCAAGGTGTCCCGAGTTCGAGTCTCGGATGGTTCACCAGAAAAATGAGAATTTTTCAGGAAAGTAAGTAGTAAACTCTTTGAATATTTCGTTGTGTTAAAATAGGCCTTGGGCCTGTTTGAATCATATGGATACGTGGGACATAGTTACGTTTATTCTATTTTTTATGTATTGATTTAAAGAAATAAATTTCTTCCTTTATCCACGTTTCTTATATAAAAGATACACTTGAAAAGATGACGTATGTCGTATTGTGCATCTTATGCTCCGCCTCGTATCAAAATTCTCTTCTGTGTTTAGAGGGTTTATGTAGATTGTTTTTTATAATTTTTTCTCATGATTTGCATTGTACTACTTAAGCGAGTTGGTTGACGATATCAATCGGCTCGTTTTTCCTATCATGAGGTATTATTTTATAGGGATAAAAACGTAAGAAAAGGACGAATTCAATTAAAAAGAGAGTTTAGGCTTGGTGAGTACGTTTACATAATTATTGTGACATTAGAAATGAAATAGTCAAAAGAAAAATCAAATATAAGAGGAGTATATTACTCCTCTTGACTTCTTTGTATGGCTCCAAAGATATTATTTTTTAAATTCCTATTTGTTTTAGATAAATTGTTAAGAAGTTGTTTTATATCTTCTCTAGTGCTTGCTCTGTCTGCCGGGCAAGGATTTTTTACTATAGGCAGATTATTTTTCTTTGCATATTCCTTTATTTCTTTTTCTAGGACATACAATAAAGGTCTTATTACATATAGATTTTGTCTACTCAAATATGTTACAGGAAGAAATGATTTAAAATTTCCTTCATAGAAGAGTCGCATTATACTAGTTTCAACAAAATCATCTTTATTATGTCCTAGCGCGACTTTATTGCATCCCAATTTAGTTGCCATGTCATTTATTGCGCCTCTTCGCATATTGGCGCATAGCGAGCATGGGTTTTTTTCTTTTCGTACATTAAATACAACATCACCTATCATTGTATTGCAGACATGATATTCTATTCCAATTTTTTCACAAAGTTTTGCGATTGGTGCAGTATCAAATTCGGAAAATCCAAGTGATACAGTGATAGCGCAAATATCAAACTTATGTATAAAGAATCTTCTTAATTCATTTAACGCAAGAAGTAACACAAGGCTATCCTTGCCACCGGACACAGCTACAGCTATTTTGTCACCAGGTTCAATCATATTATAATCTTTAATTGTTTTGGTTAACTTGCTTAATATTTTTTTTATAGTTATGCCTCCTCAAAAATGAAAAATCAACAAAAGAGTTATGTTAACAAAAGAACATATTTTCAAAAAAATACACTTTTCATAGGGGCTATTATATAATAGTGTTTTTTAAAAGTCAACACATGATATTGCGACCTTTTTTAAGTTCTAATTTTAAGGTTATATCAATTGTTGTAATTTTTGATTAGAATATTTTTTAAAACGCATAGCTTTTCCATGGATGCAACATCTTAGGCACATAAATTAGTTTTTTTAACATAGTTTCCAATATAAAGGAAACAGTTGAAAAACAAATTTAATGATGCTACAATATTTTCACAAAAATTAATTTGGTTGAAGCCATGACCCTTTAGAGTCGAGGTAATTGACGCTAGATTAATCGAGATTTTTTAGTAAAAGAAAAGAACGGGAGATGTATTTTAATGAAGAATGATGAAGTGATGAAGATATTGCCAGATAATAGTTTAGACGTGAATAAGCAGGATAAAAACGGTAGAACAGCATTGATGGATGCCTGTAACAGTGGGTCAACCAAAAAAGGGGTAGAGATGTTGTTAAAGTGTGGTGCTAACGTGAATATGAAAGATGATTTGGGACAAACGGCTTTGATGATTGCATGTAGTATAAACGCACCCAAAGAAGTGGTAGAGATATTGCTAGATAATAATGCAGAAATGAATATGAAAGATGATTTGGGACAAACAGCGTTGATGGTTGCATGTGCCATGAATGCAAAAGCGGAAGTGATAGAGTTATTGTTAAAACGCGGTGCAAATGTGAATATGAAAAGTGATTCGGGTCGGACAGCATTGATGATTGCATGTAAATGTGCCAAAAAAGAAGTGATAAAGTTATTGATAGATTGCGGTGCAGATGTGAATATGAAAAACATAGAAGGTCAAACAGCGTTGATGATTGCATGTAAATGTGCAACAAAAGAAGTGGTAAAGTTATTGTTAAAGAACGGTGTAGAAGTAAATGCGCAGGGTGAAGATGGCCAAACAGCGTTGATGTATGCGTGTGATGTAAATGCACCTAAAGAAGTAATAGAGTTATTGCTAGATAATGGTGCAAAAGCGGATATGCAGGACAAAGATGGCCAAACAGCATTGATGGGTGCATGTGGCAGTAATGCAAAAGCGGAAGTGATAGAGTTATTGTTAAAACGCGGTGCAGGCGTGAATAAGCGGGATAAAGGCGGGCTAACAGCTTTGATGTATACATGTGTCATGAATGCAAAAAAGAAAGTGGTAGAGTTATTGGTAAAGAACGGTGCAGAAGTAAATATGCAGAGTGAAAATGGTAAAACAGCGTTGATGTATGCATGTACCCATAATGCACCAAAAGAAATAATAGAATATTTAATAGATAATGGGGCAGATATGTACAATAAAGACAACAAGGGGAGAACTCTAATAAGCATGCTGGATAGTAAAGCACGAGCTAAACTGTTAGGAGCAGTAGCAAGAATAAAGTTAAGGAGTGCATGTGCTAAGAATAATAAAGATGAGGTAGAAAAACAATTAGATAAAGTTGGAGGGATTTTACCTAAAGATCTTTTAGTAGAGTTAATTAATTTATCTAATGAGGATACTTTAGAAGTACTAATAAAAAGAGTAAATGTTTCCCTAATAAATGATATATTTAATTTAATAACCCAAGAAGGAAAGCGTAATTGTATAATAAATTTACTATATAAAAAAGGTGCAATTAACAAAACAAATGGTGAATTAAAAAGTGTATTAAAGAGCAAATTAATTAAAGATATAACGAAAGATGATATGACAGAAGGCAACTTGAAAACAATCTTAATGAGAATAGGGGATATAAAAAATATTATTTCAGTGGACATAATAAATCAAGTAAAAGATAGTAATATACCAGTTTTGATAGACAAGTTTGATATATCTCAAATAAGTGAAGGATTTGAAAATATAAATAATAATAATAAGAGAGAAAAAATAGATTATATTAAGTTTTATAAGGTGTTTGATAGTATAAAATCAGAGATAGAGGCAGAGA
Organism: Clostridiales bacterium; assembly: GCA_017961515.1. Lineage (NCBI taxonomy): Bacteria > Bacillati > Bacillota > Clostridia > Eubacteriales > Clostridiales bacterium. Next base: position 43,636 of record JAGCXC010000079.1, read on the forward strand.
AAAATGTAGAGGTTGTAAAAAATACGTTATCAGATGGACCAAAGACTTATACTAAACATGTATCAAAGAAGAGAAGTAAAATATTATTAAATGATATTGAACGTGTGCAAAAGGGAAAGAAAAGAGAACATAGGCACCAGGGTAAGAGAAAAGGATCTGTTTTAAGCGATGCTTTTACTGTAGGAGCAAGTTCTTCATTATTAGAGGAATGTAAGAAGAATACAAATGATGATACCATATTAAGCTTATTAAAAATGGGTTGTGATGTAA
>JAGCXC010000080.1 GCA_017961515.1 Clostridiales bacterium
AACGAAGGAATAAAGGCTCTTAATCTGCCGTTAGATAATATAGAGAAGGGAATGCCAGATAGACTTAAGGAAATAAGCAATTTAAGAAAGTTTTTTGGTGAAATAAACAAGAATATTAAGCAAGATAAAGCTATTTTTGAGGAATTAAAAGATAGATGGATAAAATATGAGTATGATTTAAACCAATTGACAATTCGTTGCATAAATGTATGTAGTAATTTTAAAAAGGATGAAGCATTATCATCTATAGATAAAAAAAGAAACGTTATAAAGAACGGACCAATTATAGAGGATATCAGCAAAGGTAGCTATTCAAAAGGACGTGAATTATGATAATTACAGGATAGATATAAGCGAGCAGTTTGTTTACATAATATAGGGGGGGCACATTGAGATGGATAGATTTTTAAATGCGATAGATAAGTTCGGGGATACTAAACTTATACGCTCAGTTAGAGATGGAATAGATAATATGGCTAGTGAACTAATAGACATGGGAGCAGATGTAAATGTAGTAAATAAAGATGGAAATACAGCACTTATGTGGGCTGTTATAAATAAAATGTCAAGAATAGCGAAAAAACTAATGTACAATGGAGCAAATATAGAAGTAGAGAATAGGAATGGAAATACAGCACTTATGTGGGCTACTATAAATAAAATGTCAGAGATAGCTGGTGAACTAATAGACATGGGAGCAGATATAAATGTAGTAAATAAAGATGGAAATACAGCACTAATGTATGCGTGTGAGAAAGGTATGACAGAGGTAGCTAGTAAGTTAATAGACAGAGGAGCTGATATAAATATAGTAAATAAATTTGGAGATACGGCACTTATGTATGCGTGTAAGAGAGGAATGGCTGAGGTAGCGAATAAATTAATAGACAGAGGTGCAGATATAAGTGTAGTAAATAAGGATGGATATATAGCACTAATGTACGCGTGTGAGAAAGGTATGACAGAGGTAGCTAGTAAGTTAATAGACAGAGGATCGGATATAAGTGTAGTAAATAAGGATGGATATACAGTACTTATGTACGCGTGCAAGAGAGGAATGGCTGAGACAGCGAATGAGTTAATCGATATAGGATCAGAAATAAATGTGGTGAATAGATTTGGGAATACTGCACTTTTATATGCATGTGAACACGAAATGGCTAATATAGCACATAAGTTAATAGACAGAGGATCGGATATAAATGTAGTAAATAAGGATGGATATACAGTACTTATATTGGCATGCGAGAAGGGTATGGAAGAGGTGGCAAATAGGTTAATAGATTTAGGAGCTAATATAAATGTAGTAAATGGTAGTGGATGTACAGCACTTGCATTTGCACTTGATAGAGGGATATATGAGACAGTGAATAGGTTAATGGACAGAGGAGCGTACGTGAATGTGAAATCTATTTCAGGAGATACGTTACTTATTTATGCGATTAGAAATGGGATGGAGGAGATATCAAATGAGTTAATAGATAGAGGTGCCCATATAAATGTATCAGATAGGAATGGATATACACCACTTATGTTGGCATTTGAGAGAGAAATGGATAAGGTGGCGGATAGGCTAATTAATAGAGGTGCTAATATAAATATGGTAAATAATGATGGAGATACAGTACTTACGTTTGCATGTAGGAGAGGAATGATGGAAGTAGCACATAAATTAATTGACATAGGGGCAGATGTAAACATAATAAATAGAGACGGAGGTACAGCGCTTATGTGGGCGATTATAAAGAAAATGCCAAAGATAGCGAACAGGTTGATAAATAGAGGTGCCAATATAAATATAGTGGATAACGGGCGGAATACTGTACTTGTGTTAGCATGTGAAAAAGGAATGTCAGAGATAGCGAATAAATTAATAGACAGAGGAGCAAATGTAAATGTGATAAATAGGAATGGGGATACACCACTTATGTTGGCGTGTTGGTCAGGAATATCAGGGACAGCTAATAAGTTGATAGATAAAGGAGAAAATATAAATGCAGTAAATGGGAATGGAAATACAGCACTTATGAATGCGTGTGCGAATGGTATGAAAGAGATAGTGGACAAATTAATAGATAGAGGAGCAGATATAAATTCGACAGACGATAATGGAAACACAGCACTTGTATGGGCGTGTTGGAGAGGAAGGACAGAGGTAGCGAATAAGTTAGTGGATAGAGGAGCGAATGTGAATATAAAAGACCAATATGGAAGAACAGTACTTATGTGGGCGTGTGATACAGGAAATATGAAGATAATGGATAAATTAATATATAATGGAGCAGACATAAATTTGGTAGACGATAATGGAAATACAGCACTCATATGGGCTTGTTGGGCGGGTAGGCCAGATATAGCGAATGAGTTGATAGATAGAGGAGCAGATGTAAATATAGCAAACAAAGATGGATATACGGCATTTATGTTAGTATGTGAGAGAGGAATGATAGGGGTAGCAAACAAGTTAATAGACAAAGGGGCAGATATAAATATAGTAGGTAAGTTTGGGAATACTGTACTTTTGTATGCATGTAGATATGGAATGGATGATATAGCGAATAAGTTAATAGACATAGGAGCAGATATAAATGCAGCAAACATAGAAGGAAACACACCGCTTATATTGGCATGTAAGTTTGGCAGGGCAGAGGTAGCGAATAAGTTAATAGACAAAGGAGCAGATTTGAATATAGAAGATAGAGAGGGAAGAGTAGCACTTGGATGGGCGATTATAAAAGGAATGGATGAGATAGTGAGTAAATTAATTGATAGAGGGGCAGAAATTAGAGATAATGATTTTAGAGATGACCTATTAGTTCTTGCGGTTGAAAGAAACAAGAAAAACATAGTTGTAAAATTAATGAATGAAGGAGTTAATATAAAAAGAGTATTGGATAAATTAAATGAGAAGGGTCATAATACTTTTATAAAAGGGGCAAATGAATATTTAATTAAAGAAATAAGAGCTCTTAATATGTCATTAAGGAATATAGAGACTCAAAGTCCGGATAAACTTAAGAAAATAAGCGATTTAAAAAAGTTTTTTGGTGAAATAAACAAGAATATTAAGCCGGAAGAGGAAGTTTTTAAGAAATTGAAGTGTAAATGGATAAAACATGAGTATAATTTAAACCAATTAACAATTCGTTATACAGATATGTGTAGGGATTTAAGGAAAGATGAAGCATCATCATTCGTAAATAAAAGAAGAAAAGTTATAGAGGATATAAGTAGAGGAGACTGTTCAAAAGGACGGGAATTATAATAATTATTTTGTATTTAAATGTTATATTAGATTAGAAACAGATGCATTGAATCCAAGGAAACATTTAGGATAATTAAAAGGAGGAGATGTTATAAAAGAATGTTAAAGAGAGGCTAAAATGATGTAATTCCAGAACTGACACTAATTGTATGTGGTTTCAATTTATAAAAAAATTTTAAGGGGTAGGTAGAAAGAGGCTGTCACAAAAAATAATCAATTATAATATTCGTTATGAAAGTAATTGATTATTTTTTTGTGTAATAGCACCTTTTTTAAAAGTGCAGAAACAACGCCAGGGTACAATTTTTCTATTATCTTATACAAGGACAACAGAAATTGCATACATTACTTCGCACAAAAATGTTGCACCAAAAATAGAAAATATGTTATAATACTATTTGTAAACATATCGTTGTTTATATAATTGAGAAAGTAGGTAGAGGTATATGAAATTTGATGAACAGAAGTATTTTGTTATCGACTGGATGTATCGAAGAACTCAAAATATAGGTAAGATTTTGACATATTTTTCTGTGTTGGGGCTAACACTAATTTTCCCAGGTTTAGGATTTGCATATTTGGCGAGCATGTTAAGTGTAGGTGTTTTAGTGCCTAGTATTGTAAGCTTTACATATGGGACAGTGTATGTTCGATATTTAAAGCCTAAGTATTTTAATTCTTTTCTAAATAAAATTTTAGATTTTACAAATAATAAAGTAGATAGAGCTTTTCGTAGAATGTTCACAAGCTATTGGTGTCTTTCTAGGGCCATAGGAGATCAGTGGAATGAGATTAATATTTTAATTGATAGTTGTATTGATTTAAATATGAGGGATATGTTTGGGAAAAGCTTAATAATGTATGCGTGTAGGGAAGGTATGACAGAGGTAGCGGATAAGTTAATAGACAAAGGAGCAGACGTAAATGTAGTAGATAATATTGGAAGAACAGCCCTAATGCGTGCGTGTTTGAATGATAGGCCAGAGATAGCGGATAAGTTAATAGACAAAGGAGCAGAT
>JAGCXC010000081.1 GCA_017961515.1 Clostridiales bacterium
AACGAAGGAATAAAGGCTCTTAATCTGCCGTTAGATAATATAGAGAAGGGAATGCCAGATAGACTTAAGGAAATAAGCAATTTAAGAAAGTTTTTTGGTGAAATAAACAAGAATATTAAGCAAGATAAAGCTATTTTTGAGAAATTAAAAGATAGATGGATAAAATATGAGTATGATTTAAACCAATTGACAATTCGTTGCATAAATGTATGTAGGATCTTAGAGAAAGATGAAGAATCGACATCTTTAAATAAAAGAAGAAAGGTTACAGATAATGGATTGGTTATAGAGAATATCAGCGAAGGTAATTGCTCAAAAAGGTGTAAATTATGATAATTATTTTATACAAGATTGTTGTATAAAAGTAGGAGTATACCTGATATAAGTGAATAGTTGCTTATGTAATTAGGAAAGCAAATGGGAGGAACATTGAAATGGATGTATTTTTAAATGGAGTAAATAGGTTTGGAGATACTAAACTTATAGTTTCAATTAAAAAAGGAATATATGAGATAGCTAATCAATTAATAGACATGGGAGCAGATGTGAATGTAGCCAATAGGGACAAAAGAACACCACTAATGTATGCGTGTGCGAAAGGCATGTCGGAAGTAGCGAGCAAGTTAATAGATAAGGAAGCGGATGTAAATAAAGTAGATAAGAATGGAGTTACAGCACTAATGTATGTGTGTTGGTCTGGCCTATCAGAGATAGTGGATAAGTTAATAGACAAGGGAGCAGATATAAATAAAGCAGTAAATAAGAATGGAAAGACGGCACTAATGTTGGCATGTGAGTACAGTAGGACAGAGATAGCGAGTAAGTTAATAGATAAGGGAGCAGATATAAATAAAGTAGACAAAGATGGAGGTACAGCACTAATGTGGGCGTGTTGGTCTGGCCTATCAGAGATAGTGGATAAGTTAATAGATAAGGGAGTAGATATAAATAAAACAGTAGAAAAAGATGGAAAGACAGCACTAATGTTGGCGAGTGAGAACGATAGAAAAGAGATAGTGAGTAAGTTAATAGACAGGGGAGCAGATATAAATATGGTAGATAGTTATGGAAGAACGGCGCTTTGGTTGGCGTGCAATAAAGGTAATAAAGAGATAGTGAATAAGTTAATAGACAAGGGAGCAGATGTAGATAAAGAAGATAAGGAAGGAGTTACAGCACTTATATGTGCGTGCTCGGTAGATATGCCGGAAGTAGCGAATAAGTTAATAGACATAGGAGCAGATGTAAATGTAGTAGATGAGAGCGGATTTACAGCATTAATGTTGGCGTGTGTTAGAGGCATGTCGGAAGTAGCAAGTAGATTAATAGATAAAGGAGCAAATGTAAGTAGCGTAGATACGAGTGGAAGAACGGTACTTTGGTGGGCGTGTTGGTCAGGCACATCAGAGATAGCGAATAAGTTAATAGACAATGGAGCAGACATAAATGAAGTAGTAGATGGAAAGAAAAAGACGGCACTAATGTTAGCGTGTACGAAAGGTATGACAGAAGTAGCGAGTAAGTTAATAGATAAGGGAGTAGATATAAATAGAGTAGATGAGAATGGAGATACAGCACTTAGTTTGGCAATTGTAGGAGGGATGGATGAGATAGCAAGCAAATTAATAGATAAAGGAGCAGAAATAAAAGATAAGGGTTTAAAAGAAGAATTATTATTTACTGCAGTCAAAAATAATATGGAAAATACAATTGTGAGATTAATTAATAAAGAAGTTAATATAAAATACATATTGAGTAGATTGAATGAAAGTGAGCATAACACATTTATAAAAGCAGCAAATACATATTTAAACGAAGGAATAAAGGCTCTTAATCTGCCGTTAGATAATATAGAGAAGGGAATGCCAGATAGACTTAAGGAAATAAGCAATTTAAGAAAGTTTTTTGGTGAAATAAACAAGAATATTAAGCAAGATAAAGCTATTTTTGAG
>JAGCXC010000082.1 GCA_017961515.1 Clostridiales bacterium
CCATCAGGAAGTGCTGGTAGTCACAATGGATTAAAGTCTGTTGTGTCGATGCTAAATAATCAGAATTTTCTTAGGGTTAGAGTTGGAATAGGTAAGCCGCCAGAGAACTGGGATTTGGTTAATTATGTTTTGGGAAAGTTTAACGAGGATGAACAAAAGGATTTTTGTAAGGTAGTTCAAAATGCTAAAGATGCTGTAAAGTGTATAATAAATTCGGATATAAATTCGGCGATGAATGTATTTAACAAAAGATCATAGAGTTATTTATGTTTGTGGATTATGTGTAAGTATAGATAGATTATTAGTAGCATAAAAAGTAGTGGAGGGTAAAAAATGTATAAAGTTTACAACAGACAGACCAAAAAGTATGATACATTGTCAGAACCCAATAGGTGGCTGGCCTTTCTATATGACACAGTGATAGGGAGAGTGTTATTGGGTTTGTTAACCAAGAGAATATTTTCTAGTATAGTTGGCATGTACATGAGTAGCAGCGTGTCGAAATGGAGAATAAAAAGATTTATAGAGAAAAATAATATAGATATGAGCGAGTATCAAGCTGAATCGTATAGAAGTTTCAATGATTTTTTTATAAGAAAGATAAAACCAGAGCGAAGATTGATAGATAAGAAAAAAGATGTTTTGATAGCGGTTTCAGATGCAAGAATTTTAAGATATAAGGTGACGCCTAAATTGACACTTAATATAAAAAACAGTACCTATACAGTGGAAGAATTAATAAAGGATAAAAGAGAGGCAAGAGAGTACATGGGTGGAGAGTGCCTTGTGCTAAGGCTTGATGTGGATGATTATCATAGATATGTGTATTTAGACGAGGGACAGGTTGTAGCGTCAAGGAAGATAAATGGAGTATTTCATACCGTAAATCCTATATCAGATGGTAAGTACAAAGTGTATGCACAAAACACCAGAGAATGGGTAAAAATCAAAACAGAAAACTTTGGAGATATTATACAAATGGAAGTAGGCGCGATGTGTGTAGGTAGAATAAGAAATTTTGTTCATGAGAAAGTGTCTAGGGGGCAAGAAAAGGGTTACTTCGAGTTTGGAGGTTCTACAATAATTATTTTATTTAAAAAAGATGCAGTTTGTATAGATCAGGATATAGTAGATAACTCATTTGTGGGTATCGAAACCATAGTAAAGCAAGGAGAAAAAATAGGAGTTAAGGCGTAAGCAATGAGAGTCGCAAGAGTTTGTGCTGATGTTGGGCAAGACCTTGCGATATCTACATTGCATAGGTTTTTGTTGCCATTAGGTCAAGGCTCTAGAGGGTAGCCATAGCGCCTTTTGCCTCGTGTTTGAATACCACCGATGCCTTTTTCTCCAGTGATAGTGGATCGGATTACTTCTTCTGGAGCAACTATTCTGTCTACCCCAGCACTTGCAACGGTTTGGCATATAAATACAGGGTCTAGTGCATGTATCAATACACGCAGGGGAGAGCTTGCGAAATTTGCACCAGCCTTTATTATGTTTATATACATTGATTGACAGGCCCCTGCGAATATTACTAAATTATCAACGTTTTTCTCGTATTCACGTGCTACTTTGACTGCATCGACGAAGTACTTTGATGTGCGGTAGTTGGATATATTATTGTAGCCGTTTTTAGATTTTATTACGCCGTCGTGTCCGGTTAAAACCAATATATCAGGTTTGTATTTTTTAAGTAGGCGAAGTATTTCAGATGGTTGGTCTTTTTCAGGTACATATACACCAATTGCGTTTAGATTGTTTTTCTTGTATTGGTCAATACAAATTTTTAAGTAAGAATCATCGCCATCTACATGGAGTATCTTGCAGTTGGTGACAAAGTTTTGACGAAGTGAATTTTTATATTTTATGGGATGCCTTTTGTATCGACCTGCCATTTTAAGTTCGATATTCTTCTTATCAGCTTGTACTAACATATTCCTGGTATATTCACTAATTTTATTCTTGGGTTGTAATAAAAGATCGCTTTCTAAGGCATCTGCCTCTAGTCTGTAACAAATGCCTTTTAGTATATAGTTTGTGGTAGAGTCAACTTCTTTTTTGTCGACAACCTTAAATAGAATGTCGGAACCATAGGATTTTCTTGTGACAACGTCACCAATGTTTATATTTTGCATAATATCACCAATTTATATTAGTCATACTATAGCTTATTCACTAATACAAAGCAATGCTACAATACATCATACTTTTTGAGAAACGTTTCAATGGGGCGAATTTCGTCTATTACATTGTTAAGTTTTGAGAGATATATAGAGTCAGATAAATTTTTTTTGCTGTTGTAATATGTGTTTATCACTCGCCAAAATTTTTGAGGGAACATGAGCATAAGTTTCATCACATATAATTCATCATAAGATAATGGAACTTTCTTGCGGTAACAGTCTAGTATTTTCTGAGCTTCATTTATGTCCCAATTGCACTTTCGAAGTTTTCGTTTAATTAGATTGCATAAGTCATAAATTTTTAGTTCGTAACAACAGTATTCAAAGTTTATTAAGAAATAAGTGCCACTCTTATTTACAATGTTGTTATGCGTGAATTCATGGTGACAAAATGAACCTTCTTTTTGTGTCATAGAAACTAAATCCATATAGCGCGATTTGGAAAGCTTCTCTATAACTTCTTTACCTAAATTGTAGAAATAATCAATGTAGTCTAGTAGTAGATAATCGAATTTTGTTTTTCCTAAGTGAGCATTTTTTTTAGCACGCTTTATTTCATCTAGTCGTTTTTGATACACGGATGGAAGCTTTCCTAATTCATCTTTATTGAAAACACTAGGAGATTTGAAAAATCCTCTGGAACTTATGTGAAAATCAGCTAAAAGTTGTGTTGACTTTTCTACATCAGTTGGATTATCAAAATTCATTTCTTGTCCGTCTAGAATATTTGTTAGGGTGTATAGGTTGTTGTTTAGTATAATGAAAGGATCGTTGTTGGTGGTCAACATAAATTCATCTACGTACTTAAAGTTATTGGAAATAAGATGCTGTTTGGCGTTATGTATGAAGCGAACGCGTTCTGGTGAAATAACTTGCTTTTTTAGTAGCATCCGTCCAGTATTGTTTAGTACTATATAGTTATCCCTAAAAGAGGATATATTGGATATTTCAATATTGAAATTACTTTTTAATTTTTCTGCAATTTCTTTCATAGCGAAAATCTCTCCTTCAATTTGATATATTATATTTGTATTACAAGATATGTTGAATAATGCATAGTAGATGTGGACACAATAGTTTAAGTGATAACAAAAAGAAAGAGAGGCGAATTAAATGAGATACTACGTGAATGAAAAATGCATATCTTGTGGATTATGTACGTCTATATGTCCAGAGGTGTTTTCAATGAATGATGAGGGAGTTGCGGTGGCTACGCAAAACACAGTACCACATGAAGATGCGGATAGCGCAGATGAAGCAAAAGAAAGTTGCCCTGTTGATGCAATAGAAGAGGCATAAAAAAATATTCATCCCTTTGATTGACAGGGATGAATATTTTGTCGATATATTGCTAGTGAGAGGGAGATGATACGATGAATTATGTATATTCATTTATGTGTTTTATTTTGCCAAGTGTGGTGTGGCAGATAATCAATAGGGATAAATTAAAAAAGAATCTTGTTAAGCATATTATATGGTCATATGTATTCATAATATACTGTTATTTGGTTGTTGAAGTGGCAGCAGATATGGGAACACTATGGGATTTATTGCATAATCGTTCTATAATAGGACAAGTTTATTTAAAACCTCTCATTGTAAATGAATTAAGATCACATGTATTAAATATAATTATGTTTGTACCGTTGGGATTTTTGTTACCGTGTATATGGAATGAATTTAGAAATGTTTTTGAAGTTTTGAAGATAGGATTTTTCTTGTCTCTTGTAATCGAAGTAAGTCAAATGTTTTGTTATAGAGTAACAGATGTTAACGATTTGATAACTAATACGACAGGAGCGATTGTTGGGTATGGGATATGGGAATTTATGCAAGGTGTTTTTGGAACAAGAAAAAAAAGAGATAATATGATTACAAAAGAAGAAGCTATAGTATATATTTTTGGAGGAACTTGTGGTATATTTATGTTGTATAGTCGAAGATTATTCACATAGGAGAGGAGTAGATTTTTTATGAAGAAGATATTGGTGGCTTATTTTAGTGTGAGTGGTAGAACTAGACAGGTTGCACAAAAGTTGGCAAAATGTATAAATGCTGATTTGTATGAGATTATTCCAGCAGAACCGTATACTGATAATGATATAGACTGGCGATCCAATAAGGAGAATCGAGCATCGATAGAGATGAAAGATAAATTTTCGCGTCCGAAGATAGCAAATGGGGTACAAGATATGGCAAAGTATGATAAGATATATTTGGGATTTCCAATATGGTGGTACGTCGCTCCCAGAATTGTGAATACCTTTCTTGAATCGTATAATATGTTCGGGAAAGTTATTGTGCCATTTGGTACATCTGGTGGAAGTGGTCTGGGGAAAACAAATCTTATACTTAGCCCTTCATGTGAAGGCGCGATATTAAAGGATGGAAGGGTATTTAGCCCCGATGTTGATGAGACTACACTTAAAGAATGGGCGATGAAAGTGATTAATTAGGGTTTACATAAGGCTTACGTTTTACACGTAAGCCCATTATATATAGTATCCGTTAAAAAAATAATTTTGCTATTTTTAGTATGCCTTGACTCCACGGTACTCGGTGTGATACGCCCGATTTATGTTCAAATGACGATAAGTTCTCAAGATACCACTTATAATTTCGAAGAAGAGCATCTTTATTTGAATATTTGGGATTAAAACCAAGTAATTTTGTAGCTTTATCTATTGACACAAAAGACTCTTTGCCAGCAGTTTCGTATACCCATTTATATAGAGGCGAAAGATGCATGAATTCTAAAATTTTTAGACAAATTATCATAAACTTCTCAGGGAAGCAAATAATTTTTTTGCCAAAGCCTGCGTAATCTAATATGTATTGATAATCATTTTTCATTGTTGAGAATTCTTTTGCACCAATGTTAAACGTGTCATTTACTATATTTTCGTCTAGCGTGGTTGTAGAGTATATTGCATCGCAAAGGTCCGCTACATCTAGAAATTGATATAGATTGTTGCCTTTGCCGATCATAGGAAAATTTTTGCCACATCGTGCCCAATCATAAAATAGAGCAAATACACCCAGACGCTCAGGTCCGATAAATGACTTTGGACGAAGGATAGGTACAATCATACCTTTTTTCCTATATTCGTGACAGATTTCTTCAGCTTTAATTTTAGATTTTCCATAAGGCCCAACACCAATTAAAGGATCTGTTTCGTACAATGGATGATGATCTGGAATGCCATAAACAGATGTTGAGGATATAAATATAACTTGTTTTATGTTATGTCTAAAAGCTACTTCCAATACATTACGAGTACCATCAACATCTGTTGAATAAATGTCTTGTTCACTATATAAAGGTAGAGCCGCTGCAGCATGAACAACAATATCGACGTCTTTCATTGCAAGGTCTAGGTCATCAGTATTTCGAATATCGCCTGTAATGACACGTATTTTATCTATCATGTCAGGATAATCGAATTTTGCAATATCAAGAGAAGTTACATCAAATCCTTTTTCAACTAAATATCGAGTAAGATTTATTCCCAAAAAACCTGCTCCACCTGTAATAAGAAATCTTTTTGCCATATCAAAGCCCCCAATGAATTATTTAATGAAAAAGATTAAGCGATTTAGTGCGAAATCTTGTATGTGACCTCTTTTTTTTAGCCTATCAACTTAGATTATAGCAGTAAAAAACATATTTTGTCAAAGCGTTCCTAAATGTTTTTTTAGACATTTTTTGACGATTTATGTAGTATTTTATAGGAATTATAGATATAATATTTAGAAAAAGTTAAATATCTATAGTTTCGAAAATTGTAGCTATTTAACTATATGTAGTTGTCGTTTGTGGTGACTTTTGGTAAAATTTTTAGTGGAAATACAAATAAAAATGTAGTAAAATATAAAGCGACGTAAAAAAGGAGGGTAGATAGTATGATAAAGATAGCGCCGTCTATATTGTCAGCGGATTTTGCTAATTTAGGAGACGAAATAAAAAAGATTGATGAATGTGGAGCAGATATGGTGCATGTGGATGTTATGGATGGGGTTTTTGTTCCTAATATAACTATTGGAGCAGGAGTTGTAGGGGGATTACGAAAGTACACAAAGCTTGAGTTTGATGTACATTTAATGATAGAAAATCCCGATAAGCATATAGAAGACTTTGTAAAAGCGGGCAGCGATATAATAACGGTGCATGTCGAGAGTACAAAGCACTTGCATAGGACAATACAAAACGTAAAGAAAAGAGGAGTAAAGTGTGGAGTGTCGCTAAATCCGGCCACATCATTAAAGGATATAGAATGGGTGTTACAGGATGTAGATATGGTGTTGTTAATGACGGTAAATCCTGGCTTTGGAGGACAAGCATACATAAAGAATATGACAGATAAAGTACGAATGTTGAGAAATATCCTAGATGATAGGGGACTTGATGTCGATATAGAAGTTGATGGAGGAGTATCAGAAGATAATATTAAAATGTTATCAAAAGCAGGAGCGAATGTATTTGTATCAGGTTCTACTATATTTAAATCTAATGATATACAAAAAACAATTTCCGATTTAAGGAAACTTGCGGAAGGAGAAAGGTGATTTTTATGGAAAAAATTAAAAAGTTGTTAAATACAATGAAAGAAATAATAATGAGGTTCCCAGGGGCGGTATTGTTCCTTGTGATATTTTGTATTTTTAATCCTGTTAGATTGGTTTTTAACTCTATTAAATTGGGTGATAAAGACTTTTTAGATAGTTGTCTTAAAATGTGTTCATATGGATTTAATTTGTCTTTTATTCTTGAGATATTATTGGAGAATTTAAGGCAAAAGAGAGTTAGATTTAGGCTCATTTGTTATAGTTTAATCGCGGTGTTTATTGGAACTTTATGGGTAAGTGGTTTCTTTAAACAAGATATGGTAGCAGTTTGGGGAGTATCCACGGCTCTTAGTTGTTTAATGTTATTGGTTTTTGCTAATAAAGACAGAGGATCTTTTGAGTTTAACTGGATAAAGCTTTTTGAGAGTGCGTTTTTGGCGTTTATGTATTCTATCGCTGCTGTATTTGCAGTAGAGCTTTTGGTACTTGCAGTAGATGGATTGATAGGATTTAAGGCAGGGAAGCTGTACTTGGATATATTTTGGGTAGGTACGACATTGGTTAGTGGTTTTATATTTCTTGCTAAAATACCAAAGATTGGAGATCAGTTAGAATGTCCTCTTTTCATAAAAAATATATTTAGGTATATAGTTATTCCATTTGTAAGTATTGCAATAGTCATTGCATATGTGTACCTTATAAAGTTTTATGTAAAAATAGATTTGAGTGAATTAAAAATTCTAGCTATTTCGTTACCACTTACTTTTATGGTTGTATTCACATGTTTCTTTGCAAAAATATTTGAGAGTAGAGGCATGGAGATATTAAAAAAAGTTATGTTGTTGCTATTGATACCAATAGTGTGTCTAGGAGTGGGTGCTGATATTATGGAAATAAAAAAAGAAGCACTAACTATTGAGAATATTTTAATAGCGAAGACATACCTAGTGTTGATTGTATTTATGGTGTTGATTTTGATCAAGAAGTCTAAGTATCAACATTTGGGATTATTATTTGCAGCGGTATTGATGTTAATAAGTACAGTAGGTCCTTTGAAGATGCAAAATTTAGTTTTGAAAAGTCAGGAAAAGAGAGTTATATCTGTATTGACAAGAAATAATATGTTAAAAGATAATAAGTTTGTTGGAGTTGAGAATATATCCCAAGAAGATTATGAAGAGATAAGAAAAGCAATGAATGAGCTTAGAGAGTATAAGTTAGCTGGACCAGAGTTTTTTGAAAGTGTGGGAATGAGTGAAAAGGACTTTAGTGAACCATGGGAGAACTGGAAGATAGAAAGAAAATTCGAAAAGGAAGCTAAGAAAGAGGCATCAGATGAGTCAGCAGATATTAGTGAAAAAAACAAGAGAGATCAAGAAGTATAAGGTTTTAAGGAAAAGAGGTAGCAAAGCAAGGAATGAAAGGGCTTATTATTTGTGGCGGTAGAATAAAAGATAAGGAATTTTTGAGAAATTATACAAAAGATGTAGATTTTGTTATATGTGCTGACAGAGGAGGATTATATGCAAAAGATATGGACATTATGCCTGATTTGTTGTTAGGTGATATGGATTCTATACCAGGCTGTATCCTAGAGGAGTACAAAAATAAAAAAGTAGACATGACTTTGTATCCGTCTGAAAAGGACATGACAGATTCAGAGATAGCTATATTGCGAGCTGTAGAAATGGGAGCAGATGAGCTTATTATAATGGGAGCTTTGGGTAGCAGGTTAGATCATTCGTTAGCGAATATATGCATGTTAAAGAAATTGGTGGATATGCATATTAAGGCGACGATTGTTGACGAGAATAATGAGATAACATTGATAGATAATGAGCTAGAGCTAAAAAAAGATGATGAGTATATGCTAAGTCTTTTGCCGCTAACTCCAAAAGTAACTGGTGTTACGCTAAAAGGACTTAAGTATACTCTAGAGGATGGAACGCTAGAGATGGGGACTAGTCTTGGTGTATCTAATGAATTTGAAGATGATGTAGCCAAGATAACGATAAAAGACGGACTGTTGTTGGTGATAAAATCGAAGGACTAGAGCATAGGTTAAGAAAGGTAGATATCAGATGAGTTCAAATATACTAAAGCAAGAGCTTAAAAATAGAGTTGTTAGGAATGTGTATTTGCTGTACGGAGAAGAAGATTA
This sequence comes from Clostridiales bacterium, assembly GCA_017961515.1. Taxonomy (NCBI): domain Bacteria; kingdom Bacillati; phylum Bacillota; class Clostridia; order Eubacteriales; species Clostridiales bacterium. The sequence continues at coordinate 8,911 of JAGCXC010000082.1, forward strand.
TCTTAAGAAGTTTTATGCTAAAAAGATTGAAGAAATTGTTTTAGAAAAAGATTTCGGTGACATTAACAGGTTTGTAATTGAAGAGCCAAAAGATGTCTCTAAAATTGAAGACTTATGTGAGACTCTACCTTGTTTTGCAGATAAGAAATTTATCCTTGTTAGGAATAGTTCGTTTTTTAAATCGACCAAAAAGGAAGCAAAGTTGAAAAAGGAAAAATTAGAAAAATTAATAGAGATTCTGCCAGAATATGTGTGTTTAGTATTTGTTGAGATAGAGATAGATAAAAGACTTAAAGCAGTGAAGGCAATAGAAAAAAAAGGATTGACAGTAGAGTTTGGAATACAGGGAGATACAGTTTTGTTAAAATGGGTAGAGAAAGAAATGAAAAAATATGGCAAAATTGTACATCCTAGTGTGGCTATAAAGATTATACAATATTGTGATTCTTGTATGGAACAAATATGTACCGAGATGGAAAAGCTCAGGCTTTATGTGGATGATAGAGAAGAGATAACAGATCTAGACGTAGAAAATGTTTGTATAAAATCAGTTAATGTGCGCATTTTTGATTTGATAGATAATATATCACTTGGAAGATCAGATTTGGCATTGAAAAATTTTAGAGATATGTTAATATTAAAAGAGCCGGTTCCTAAAATAATGTATATGATTATACGACATGTGGTAAAGTTGTTGGATATGAAAATGTTATTTGAGGAGGGTTTAGGAGTAAAAGATTGCGTGTCAATAATGAAGATTGCTCCGTATGCAGCAAATAAAATGGCTGGTCAAATAAAAAATTTTGATGTAAGAACTTTAAAGAGAGCCTTAAAAGGAATGCTCGAATTGGATCAAAAAATAAAAATAGGAGAGATCAAGGATGTTTTAGCTGTAGAAGTAGCAATAGTTAAATTGTGTAGTTTAGTATAATTGCCATTGATAAATGTGTTTACAATGCAAACTAAATTAACTAAAATACAAAATGGTTTATGTAAACAAATGGGGGGAATATTTGCTATATGTCAAGATTAGTGGCGAGGCCTAAATCTATAACTTCTGCAAGAATACGTGTAGTTGAAACGACAAAATTAAAAAGAGATGTTGAGAAATTTTGGAATATTGTAACAAAAGGCAGAGTGGCAAGGAGTTTGCAAAATAGTCAATATATCAAAGTCTCGTTAAGAAGCGGATTAATACTTGTACTAAAAAGAAAAGGTACGAATGGGAAAGGTACAATAGACATAAGTGTGAGTACCAAAAAAGTCATGCAAGGAACTAGATTAAAGGACCAAAGAATTCATTTTGTTGAAGCATTGGAGGAATAGTTCATGGTTACGGTGGGTTTTACAAATGTCATGATGTATCAATTAAAGGAATTGAAGGGAAAGGAACTAAAATCTATAAGTTGTGTGGATGATGAAATAAAAAAACGTAAATTTCCAAGATCAGCATATGGAAATTTGTTTTTGTGTGTAGATGATATGTACATGGAAATAGGAAATTTATTTAGAAGTATGAATTACTTCGGAAATGAAGAGGATATATCGACGTTGTTTTGTGAATTGAAGCTAAGACAAAGTGAATGTCAGCATTACATGTATACAGAGATTGCGAAAGAGTACGTTATAGATGATATAATAGAGAACATTATTGTAATAAGGGATAAAATATCTTTGTATCAGAAAGAGTACGGTGTGAAGGTTGTCTCGGATAATTATGAATTAAGAAAAGAAAAGGGAGAAAAAGAGATACCAAATGTAAAAGATTTGGGTGGTATAGAATTAGGTCATTATACATATAATATAGTATTAGATCAAGCATTAGTAATAAAATGCGCCAATAACACATATATTTTTGAGAGAGGTTCGTTGTTTACAGAAGAAATATTAATACGAGTAAATAAGAATTATATGGTAGAAATAGATTCTGTAGAGGACGTAAAGAAGTATTGGAGAGAAGGGAATGAAGGGTTAAGGATAGATGTAGAAAGAGAAAAAATACAAATTTAGAAAAATTTTTAAGAAAATTATTAATATAAAGTATAATTTTCCCGATATTGTAAGCGGTGTAAAATGATACACTTTTATATATTTTATAGAAAGGGGAGGATGTGGAATGAAGTCCACTGGTATAGTCAGAAAATTAGATGAATTGGGAAGATTGGTTATACCAAAAGAATTGAGGAAGACTCTTTCTATAGACGTGAGAGATCCCTTGGAAATATACGTAGATGGAGAAACTATAATATTAAAAAAATATGCTCCAGCATGTATATTCTGCAATGAAGCTAAAGATATAGTTAACTACAAGGGAAAGAATATTTGCATAAATTGTAGAAAGAATCTAGCTGGTCAGGCATAATACAAATCGACACAGTTTTTAGAAGGTACCTATATTTTGTGTAGGTGCCTTTTTGACATAATTTTTTTTGATTGTATATATTGACAATAATAGGCAATTGGGGTATTATAGCATAGAGGTATTATATAAGATTAATTCGGAGGTTTTTATTATGATAGAAAAACAGAAGGCACTAGAGATGGCACTGGGACAAATAGAAAAACAATTTGGAAAAGGGGCCATAATGAAGCTTGGCGAAAATACACATATGAATGTTGAATCTATATCAACAGGTGCATTGGGTTTAGACATGGCTTTGGGTGTTGGAGGAGTGCCAAGAGGGAGAATAGTAGAGATATATGGGCCAGAGTCATCAGGAAAAACAACTGTTGCATTACATGTCATAGCGGAAGCTCAGAAAAATGGGGGAGTTGCTGCATTTATAGATGCAGAGCACGCGTTGGATCCGGTGTATGCAAAGAAACTTGGCGTAGACATAGATAATTTATTGGTATCGCAACCAGATACAGGGGAGCAAGCATTGGAAATAGCAGAATCATTGGCAAGAAGTGGAGCGTTAGATGTAATTGTAGTGGACTCAGTTGCAGCGCTAGTACCAAAAGCAGAGATAGATGGAGAAATGGGAGATTCTCATATAGGTTTGCAAGCGAGACTTATGTCGCAGGCGCTAAGAAAATTAGCTGGCGTTATAAATAAGTCTAGAACAACAGCGATATTTATAAATCAGTTAAGAGAAAAGGTAGGGATAATGTTTGGAAATCCGGAGACTACACCAGGAGGAAGGGCATTAAAATTTTATGCTACAGTTAGAATGGACGTAAGAAGGATAGAATCAATAAAAAATGGTACGGATTTTGTAGGAAATAGAACGCGAGTGAAAGTTGTAAAGAATAAAGTCGCACCACCATTTAAGGAAGCTGAGTTTGATATAATATATGGAGAAGGGATTTCAAAAGAAGGAAGTATACTTGACGTTGCAGTAGATTTAGATATAGTGAATAAAAGTGGATCGTGGTTTTCATATAATGGACAAAGGTTGGCACAAGGAAGAGAAAACGTTAAAAAGTGCCTTAAGGATAATAAAGAGTTGTATAGTGAAATAGAGAAAAAGGTAAGGGAGCATTTTGCAAATCTTGGGGGAGTTGCTCAGGTTGATGAAGAGGAAGAGACTCTTAAAAATTAAGGGAAATAATAGGTAATTTTTGAGGCTTATAATTTGAGCCTCATTTTTTTGTGAGAAAATAGCAACTAAAAGTATAATAAAAGAAGGTATTTGTTACGATACATAGAAATAAAACTCTGTTTAGAGGGGGGCGGTTGGTTGTGATAAAAAAAAGATCTGAATCATTTGGTGGTTTCTCAAATAGAAAATTAAGTATAGGGAAAAAATGGGCTAGTGAGAGAGATTTAAGTAAATTAGACGAAGCTGACAATATATATGTTTTAAGAGAACAGGTTCTAGAACAAAGAAAAGTATTGGAAAAGAAAATCCATAATGTGCCAGAACAATTAGAACAATTAGAACAATTGAAGAGTTTTATGCAGGAGAAGAAAGATGTTAGTGAGAGTATAAAGAGAGGAGAAATATCAAAAAATATTAAAGAAAAACAAGCAAATCAAAATATGAAGATAAAAAATATGCTTTCTACAATTATTAATCAAAATGGTACAAGATTTACAAAATCGGAATTAAAAATAATTTCTAATATAAAGAAGGCAAAAAATTTAGAGTATAAAATGGAATTGTTAAATACATTAATTGCGAAAAAACAAGAAGAAAAAGAATATACAACAGATTATTTAAATCAGTATGAAAATCTTTATAAAGACATAGATGAAGGAATTAAAAAGCAAGTAAAAGGAGTAGAAATTGATAAAGAATTATTTAAAAATAGATTCCATGTAATACAACAATGTGAAGAAAAGTTTAAAGATATATCAAAAGATAAAAAAGAATTTAAAGAAATATGCGAAAAAGGTAGAATTAGAGGATTGGAAAGTAATTTATATAATCATGGTATAGTTGGGCTTAGAGAAAATAATTTTACAAAACTTTATGAAAATATAAAAGGGTCAAAAAATAAATATTTAAGTGTGATGATGAATATTGTTAAGTATGGAAAGAAAAAAGAAGAGAAATTTGATGATTACTTGCATAAAAATAAAAATAAAATAATAGAAGAGATAGAAAATGGTGTAGCACAGTTTAATGAAAAAAAGGAATCTAATAAAAAATTCTGGTCTGCAGAAAAAATTAAAGATGTTGAAAAGGCTATTAAAGAACTAAATAGCAAATTAAATGACATAAAATCTAAAAATAAAACAGATAAAGAGTATCAACTAGAACAATTAAAAGAACTTATAAAAGATACATACAAAACAATGGATACAGTACAAGTAGAAATATATAATAATAAAAACTTTAAAAAATTGCAAAAGATAGATAAAATGCAAAATGATCTAGATTTTGTGCATACTTCTTTGTGTGATGTTGTATCAGATGTAGAGAGAATGATAAAAGATGAAGAAAAAACTATTAATATGAAAATATATTATGAAGGTGTACTACAAAAAAATAATTTTAGTAAAGCTTTAAAACCAACAGATAAAGCCAAGAATAATGATTTTATGTATAAAGATGAAAAAGTAATACGTGATGCAGAAAAAATAAAAAATGAGATTATTAATATGCGTAAATCAAAAGAAAAGAAAAGTATAAGAGATAAATTTAAAGAAGCATCAATTCTTGTAAAAAGATTGAATGATAAGGGATCTAGGGGACTAGATATAAATATATTAACAGTAAATAATAAAAAACAAGAAATTAGGAAAATTATTAATAAAGATATAAAGAGAGCTGACAAAAGAAGAAAAGAAATGGGTAGGCAGATGGATCGTTAAAGTTTAGAATAATAGAAAGCAATTAAACAAACAATATTATAAAAAAGTAAGCGAAACTTGAGGGGATGAGTATTATGGATGATGTTTATTTAACAATAGAGGAAGTTTTAAATAAATATAACACAAACAGAAAAACAGGGTTATCTATTGAACAAGTCCATAATGCAAGTTCCCTTTATGGTGCCAATAAACTAAAAGATAAGAAGCAAAAGCCGTTGATAACTAGGTTTATTGATCAGTTTAAAGATATAATGATAATAATTTTATTAATTGCGTCAGCTGTGTCATTTGGTGTGGCAATTATGGAAAAGGATCAAAGCGAATTGGTAGAACCAATATTAATAGTAGCTATAGTTATAGCTAATGCTATACTAGGTGTGATCCAAGAGGGTAAAGCTGAGCGATCACTTGAGGCGTTAAAAAAGATGTCAGCATTAAATGCACGAGTAATAAGAGAGGGGCAGGAGTGTATTATACCAAGTGTAGATGTGGTGGTGGGTGACGTAATAAAATTGGAAGCAGGGGATTTTATTCCAGCTGATGCACGTCTTATAGAGAGTGTAAATTTAAAGTGTGAAGAATCAATATTAACGGGAGAATCCTTACCCAGCGAGAAGGATGCGGGATGTGAAGTCCCAGTAGATGCATCGCTAGGGGACAGGAAAAATATGATTTTTTCTGGATGTAGTGTTGTGTCAGGTACGGCGTTGGCAGTTGTTGTTGCAACGGGAATGAAGACCCAGGTTGGAGATATTGCAAATCTATTGGATAGAGAAGAAGATCAAAAAACGCCACTTCAAGAGAAAATAGCAAGCCTTAGTAAATATCTAGGGCTGGTTTCTATTTTGGCATGTGTGGTCGTATTTATTATAGGTATGATTAATGGTATGAGATTAAAGGATATTTTTATGGTGTCAATAGCACTTGCGGTTTCAGCTATTCCAGAAGGCTTGCCGGCTATCATAACTATAGTTTTGGCGATGGGTGTAACAAAGATGGCAAAGAAAAATGCAATTATACGAAAATTGCCTGCAGTTGAGATATTGGGTAGTGCATCGGTGATTTGTTCAGATAAGACAGGGACCCTTACACAAAATAGAATGACCTTGGTTGAGATATATACACCAGGATCAGGAGAAATTGAGAAAGTGAGTGACAATAATTCAAATGATGCAAAAAAATTGTTAGAGTACGCGACAATGTGTTGCGATGGAGTCATAACAGTAGAAGATGGTTTAGAACATCACATTGGGGATCCAACTGAAACGGCCATAATAAAAGCTTGTATGATAAATGGAATATTAAAGGAGGAGATAAATGAAAAAAGCCCAAGAGTCGCAAGTATTCCATTTGATTCTGATAGGAAATTGATGACTAGCGTTAATATAATAGACGGGAAAAAAGTTGTTATAGTAAAAGGTGCGTTTGATGAGATGAAAAGTAGGTGTGTCAATCAAGATTTGGCAGCTGCAAAAGAGCATAATGATGAGATGAGTAGTAGGGCGCTTAGGGTAATAGCAGTAGCATACAAATATACAGATAATGTGTCGGCAGAGGATTTAGAGGATGGACTTATATTTCTAGGCCTATTGGGCATGATTGATCCACCAAGAGATGAAGCTAGGGAGGCAGTGGCTTTATGTAAAAGGGCGAAGATACGTCCAGTTATGATAACGGGAGATCATATAATTACTGCAAAGGCGATAGCAAAAGATATTGGTATAATGGATGACGGTGATTTGGCTATTACAGGACGAGAGCTAGATAAAATGGATGAAGATGAGTTTTTGGATGCTGTAGACAACATATCAGTGTATGCTAGGGTATCTCCGCAAAATAAAATAAGGATAGTGAATGCATGGCAAAAGCGAAATCATGTGGTTGCGATGACAGGGGATGGAGTAAATGATGCACCAGCATTAAAAGCTGCTGACATAGGATGTGCTATGGGTATTACAGGAACTGATGTAGCGAAAAATGCATCTGATATGATATTAACAGACGATAATTTTGCTACAATAGTTCAGGCGGTATCTGAAGGAAGATTGATATATAAAAACATAAAAAAAGTTATAGAGTATCTTGTAGGAAGTAATATAGGAGAGCTTCTAACAGTGTTTATTGCTATGGTATTGTGGGGATTGAGTCCATTGGAATCTATGCAGCTTTTGTGGATAAATTTGATAACAGATGGATTTCCGGCAATAGCGCTAGGTATGTCAAAAGGATCGGATGATATAATGCTTAAAGGGCCTAATAGTAAGGATGAAAATCTCTTTTATGGAGAACTAGGAAAAAGGGTTTTATTAGAGGGTATGATAATAGGAACAGTGACAACTATAGCTTTTTATATTGGCAGTAGATTTGGAGTAGTAGGGGGAAGAACATTTGCATTTATAGTCTTGTCGTTAACTCAAGTAATAAATGTGTTTAATATAAAAACTGATAAATCAATATTAAAAGAAGATGTTTTTGATAATAGTTATTTAAATTGGGCATGTCTTAGTTCATTGGCTTTAATGTGTGTTGTGTTATTTACACCACTGGGTAAGATATTTGGTTTATGTAAATTACAGAGCACGTATTATATTGTAGCTATATTGCTTTCTTTATTTCCAACAGTGCTATTTGAGATATTGAAAATTAGGAATCAGAAAAGAGAGGATTAGGTATAAGACATTTAAAAAGATATATCCGGATTAAAAATATAGAAAATGATTTTGTAAGGAAAATGGATTTAGAGAGTTATGTTAAAAATTCAAAATATAATCAAAATAGATTGACTGCTCCCAAGGATTAAAATCATGGGATTCACACTCGCTTGCCACTTGGTGACTGAACAATCCATTTCTGGTAGTTCGTACGGTGTGGTATGGGTGCGCCATCACCCATCATAGGGCAGAACATATAGTTCCCTATGCAGTATGTCTGTTACCAACATACTCAGTTGATCTACATATATTCATTGCTCCAAGCAAGTCCCTATGTGTGTGAAATCCGCATTCACACACATAGCTTCTATCATTTGCGTGATGCACACTCCCACAAATTGGACACTTCTGGCTCGTATAAGCAGGATTTACATATTCAACCGATATCCCTACACGTTTTGCTTTGTATTCTATAAATTGCATTAGCCTATAGAATGACCAATTTTAAATGAATATTATAATGCAATATTACAATATAATCATACTATGGACTTGTTGCGTGCATGTAAAATTGCGACAAGTAAAGAAAGAACGAGTGAATTATTTAATATAATACGGAATATATCTAACGAAGAAGACAGAAGTAAGGCAATAGATTTATTAGAAGAACAAATAGAAAGAGTGGACGTAAAATAGTGTATATTTTGTTGTATGGTGATTATTCTACCCTAGCTAGATCTTGGCTAAATGTTAGATAAAAAATGATATTGAAGGTCGATTAAAAGAGAGAAAAGGGTATATTAAGAGAAGAAAAAAGAGAAAAATACGGATAAATTAAATTTTTGCAAAAATATACTTGACATACCCAGGGTTTTTGTAATAGAATAATCTGGTACTTAAGTTTGTCTCGTTTTAAGGATGAGCTGATCGTTCAATAAAAACAATTGCGTCTGTGATAATTGTTCATAGATATAAAGACTTGTTTATTAGAGAAAGTATCAAGCGGAAAAAAGAGTTAGAAATATTTTAAGGAGGTAAGTTTTTTAATGAAGACTTTTGTAGCAAAACCGAAAGAGATAGAAAGAAAATGGTTTGTAGTCGATGCTGAAGGAAAGACATTGGGAAGATTAGCAAGTGAAGTAGCAAAAATTTTAAGAGGGAAACATAAACCTGAGTATACGCAATTTGTTGATACAGGTGATTACGTAATTGTAATAAATGCGGACAAGGTTGTGTTGACAGGAAAGAAGTTGGAGCAAAAGATGTACAGACACCATTCAGGATGGATTGGTGGAATGAAGGAAATAAAGTACAGGATATTTATGCAGAATAGTCCGGAAAAAGCTGTTGAGATAGCAGTTAAGGGAATGCTTCCACATAATAGCCTGGGAAGAGCAATGTTTAGAAAGCTTAAAGTTTACAGAGGTAGTGAGCATGGTCATGAAGCACAAAAACCAGAATTTTTAGATTTAGGAAAGAAAGATAAGAAAGGGAGTGTAACAGAGTAAAATGGCTAAAGTTGAATTTCGTGGAACAGGTAGAAGAAAAAGTGCAGTGGCAAGGGTGAGGCTTATACCAGGAACAGGTAAGTTTATTATAAATAAGAGGGAATTAGATGATTTCTTTGGTTTAGAAATATTAAAGACTATATCAAAGCAACCGTTGGTGTTGACAGGAACAGAAGGAAAGTATGATATTTTTTGTACAGTAAGAGGTGGAGGCTTTTCAGGGCAAGCTGGAGCTGTAAGGCATGGAATTGCAAGAGCTTTGCTTAAGTCGGATGAGGAATTGAAGTTGGCATTAAAGAAAGCTGGATACTTAACAAGAGATCCAAGAGAAAAAGAAAGAAAGAAGTACGGAAAGAAGAAAGCGAGAAAAGCGCCTCAGTTCTCAAAGAGATAATATGGAACGGATCCCATGGGCATGCCTGTGGGGATTCTTTTACCCTAAAGGTGTAAATTATTTATCAAACGATGGTGTGTATCGGTTGATGTTTGGTTGTGCGTGAAATTTAAGATGATTTTAGATTGCAGATGAAAGGAGGAAAGTTTGGAATGATTTTGATAGAGAATGGCATGGTATACACAATGAATGCTAATAATGATGTCTACGATTGTGGATGTATATTAATTGATGGTGGTAAAATTCTAGAGGTTGCAAGAGATAGAGAATCAATTAGAAGTGATATATCACGAGATGTAACAGTTATAAATGCAAAGGGAAGGTATGTGTTTCCTGGATTTGTGGATCCACACTGCCATATAGGTTTATATGAAGATTCATTGGGGTTTGAAGGAGAAGATACAAATGAGAGTACAGATCCTGTGACACCTCAGCTTAGGGCAATAGACGGAATTAATTTTTTTGATAGAAACTTCAAAGAAGCATATGAAGCAGGGGTTACAACAGTTGTAACAGGACCTGGAAGTGCAAATGTTTTGGGTGGTCAGTTTTTAGCCATGAAAACGTATGGTAGAAGAATAGAGGAAATGATAGTGAAAGATCCTGTTGCGGTTAAAATTGCATTTGGAGAAAATCCTAAATCGGTGTATAATGAAAGAAAACAGATGCCAACAACTAGAATGGCGACTGCTGCGATATTAAGAGAAGAATTAAACAAGGCAGTAGAGTATAATGATAAGAAGAAAATATATGCTAGTACTAAAGATGAAGAAGACAAGCCAGAGTATGATGGGAAACTGGAAGTTTTGATTAAGGTATTAAATAAGGAGATTCCGTTTAAAGCACATGCACATAGGGCAGATGATATATTAACAGCTATTAGAATAGCGAAAGAATTTGATGTAAATATTACGATAGAGCATTGTACAGACGGATCAAGGATAAAAGATATACTAAAGAGTGAAGGTGTTCCTGTAATAGTGGGCCCAGTGATAACAGATAGATCTAAGCCAGAACTTGCAAATCAGAGCGCGAGTACGGGAGGGATTTTGGCTAAAGAGGGAATTGATGTTGCTATAATGACAGATCATCCAGTATTTCCTATAAATTATTTGCCAATACAAGCGGCTATAGTGGCTAAAGAAGGCATGGATTGTATGCAGGCATTACGAGCTATAACTATTACTGCGGCAAAAGTGTGTGGAATAGATGATAGAGTAGGAAGTATAGAGGTTAACAAAGACGCAGACATAGTAATATTTGATGGTCATCCATTTGAGATAAAGACTAATGTTTTAAAAACAATAATAGATGGTGAGGTTGTGTATGATAGAGATTAAAGCATTTAGCGCGGATGATACCATAGCTTGTGGATATAAGCTTGCAAAGCTTATGGAGAGTGGGGGAATAATATTGTTGGATGGAGATTTAGGTGCCGGCAAAACTGTATTTACGACAGGAATAGCAAGAGCACTTAATATATCTGATTATATAACTAGTCCGACATTTACTATAGTGAACATGTATGTTGGTGATAAGCAATTGAATCATTTTGATGTGTACAGAATAGAAAAGGAAGATTTGGATGATATAGGTTTTTGGGATTATATATTGCCTGACACTTTTGTTGTGATAGAGTGGTCCCAGAAGATAGCTGGCCTTTTGCCTAGGGACACTGTTGAAGTGAATATAAGCAAAGATTTAGATAAAGGGCTTGATTATCGTAGTATAACAATAAAGTGCAATGGTAAATATGAAGAGTTGGAAAGTAAAATGATATAGAAAGGGAAAACTTTATGAAAATATTAGCGTTAGATACATCAACTAAGGTCGCGAGTGTTGCGATAATTGATCAAGATAAAATGCTAGCAGAGTATTTTGTAAATACTGATAAAATGAATCACTCACAGAAATTGATGCCGGTGATAGATGGTGTAATAAAGGATCTAGGAATTGATCTTAGAGAGATAGATTATTATGCAGTGTCCGTTGGACCAGGATCTTTTACGGGTTTAAGAATAGGAGTGGCAACAGTAAAGGGAATGGCATACGCAAACAATAAGAAGGTTGTTGCGGTAGATACGTTGGATGCTATAGCAAATAACGTAAGTTATAGTGATGATATAGTTTGTTGTATAATGGATGCAAGAAATCGACAAGTATATGTGGCTATGTACGATGGAAAGAAAAAAATAGTGGAAGATACTGCTATTGATATAGATGAGCTTATAGATAAGTTGATCTTTTTAGGAACAAGAATTATATTTGTCGGTGATGGAGTGTTAGTCTATAGTGAGTACCTAAAAGAAAAATTGCAAGATAATTTTGTTATGCCAAGGAGAGTTGATGTATTACCAAGGGCTTCTAGTGTAGCAGAGTTGGCATTGGGAAAGATACAGAATCAAGAGATTTTATCATGCGAAGATTTAGTGCCTAATTATCTAAGAAAATCACAAGCTGAGAGGGAGTACGAAAAAAATCATAAAAAAGGTGATTAAAGTGGATGATATGAAATTGGATATGGAAGACATAAAAATTAGATGCATGGATGTAAATGATGTAGACCCAGTGTTTAGTGTTGAAATGCAATGTTTTAGTACACCGTGGTCTAGGGAGTCTTTTGAATATGAGATGAAGGAGAATGATAAAGCAATTTACGTTATAGCGGAATATGGTGGTAATGTTTTGGGTTATGCAGGCATGTGGAAAATTTTAGATGAAGGCCATATTACCAATATAGCAGTGCTTAGAGAATTTAGACAAAAGGGTATAGCAACAATGTTAATTAAAAAGTTGTTAGATTTAGCAAAAGAGGCTAGTATAAATAGTTTTACGTTAGAGGTAAAGAGCACAAACGATGTGGCTATAAAGTTGTACGAAAACTTTGGCTTTAAAAAATGTGGGTTAAGAAAGGGATATTACAAAGACACACAAGATGATGCCCTTATAATGTGGAAGAGGTAAAGTGTTCACTGCCGCGGGAAGTGAGATATTTCGACATTGTTATATTTGTATAAAATAATAATCACGTGTCAATAATGATAATAAACAAAATTATCATGAAGGCGAGTGAAAAATTTTATGCTAATAAATAAAGTTGAGATATGCGGAGTCAACACATCAAAACTACCAGTATTGTCAAGTGAACAGAAGAGGAAATTATTTGACAGAATAAAAAAGGGAGACATGCAGGCGAGAGATGAGTTTATAGAAGGAAACTTGAGATTAGTATTAAGTGTGATACAGAAATTTTATAATAGAGGCGAGCATGTAGATGATTTGTTCCAGGTAGGGTGTATAGGGTTGATAAAGGCTATCGACAACTTTGATTTAAGCCAGAATGTAAAATTTTCAACATATGCGGTGCCAATGATAATAGGGGAAATACGCAGATATTTAAGGGATAATAATTCAATAAGAGTAAGTAGAGGATTAAGAGATACAGCATATAAAGCATTGCAAGCGAAAGAGAGACTAACGATAAAGCAATGCAAGGAGCCAACGGTATCGGATATAGCAAAAGAAATTGGCGTATCAAATGAAGAAGTGGTATTAGCGTTGGATGCCATACAAGACCCTATATCATTGTTTGAGTCGGTGTTTAATGATGGAAGTGACACAGTATTTGTTATGGATCAAGTTAGCGATGAAAAAAATAAAGATGATAACTGGCTAGAGGATATATCGCTAAGAGAAGCAATGAAGAAATTAAGTAAGAGAGAAATGTTGATTTTAAATTTGAGATTTTTTGATGGGAAGACGCAGATGGAAGTAGCAAAAGAAATTGGTATATCACAGGCGCAGGTATCAAGACTTGAAAAGACTGCATTATTGCATATGAGAAATCATATATAGAATGCGGAAGGGGTTAAAAGTTACTCTTAAAATAAGCAATTTTGTGAAAAATATTGACAAATGTTGTCTAATTGTATACAATAGAAACATTGAAGGAAATAGTCCTTCGATTTAATAAGAAGTGAAGGGGAAGTAAGATATGAAAGAGAAATGTTTGGAATTTGCTAGAGATTTTACTATAACAGTGTTAAAGATTGAAAAGTATTGTTTTAAAGGTAGAGTTTATTTGTTTTGGGGAGAAATGGCCATCATACTTGGAGAAAGTGTATTTGCAGGTTTGGGACTAGGTCCAGTGATGGGATCAGTTTTGTTGATGCCACTTTGTATGAAGCTTGCAGAAAAGATTAGTGAATCTTGGGATGAAGTATATGACAAAATGGTTGAGTTTGTTGATGCTAAACTTACAAAGAAGATACAAAAAGCAAAGGAAGAAAGAAATAGGGAAGCTATAGAAAGAGTTGCAAAAATTGTAAGACAGCGAAGTAAAGGTGATTATAGTAAAAGTGATAAGGAAGCTATAGAAAGAGTTGCAGAAATTCTAAAAGATATAAGTAAAAGTGATTTTAGTAGAAGTAATTATAGTAAGGGTAATTATGTAGAAAAACAGGCGCACGAGTTTGCTTATTATAAAGATATAATGAATAGGGGAACATCAAGAGATTCTGGAAGGAATAATCGATTTGATATACCAAGAGAAGATATGGGTAGAGAAAATGATAGTTTAGGGTTTCAAATACAATAAATAAATTGATAAAAGACTTGTTCTTGGGAATAGGTCTTTTAAATGAGCTAATATTTTTCTATCCAAATTTATTTTTTTGTAAAATTAATGACATTTTAGGAATTTATGTGTATAATATACACATAAATTCTTACTATTTTGTAAATAAAATGTATTTTGGAGGGGGCAATAAAAATGCTAAGGAAAATAGTAGCTTGTTTTGCAATAATTTTGGGAAGTGTTATTAATTCATATGCAGCATCATGTGACAAAGAAGTGAATATCGGATTATTTTTTGACACCAAAATGAATCAGGTAGATCAAAATTATAATAATTTTAAAGTGAGTGTTGAAAGTGAATTCGAGATAAAAAAATATACAAAGGATTGTATTGAAATTATAGGCTGCAAAAATGAATCGATCGATGTAAAAAAGATGACAGATCAAAATAAAATTGTTGTTTATAAAGAAAACAATAAATTTTTATGTGCAAAAGATGATGAGTATATAGAGATAGTGCCAAAGAATCGTTTATTCACAATAAATAGTGAAAGAACCTATAGGGGTAATTTGATTTTAAAAAATACAAGTGAAAAAAAATTTGTTTTGATAAATAAATTATTTATGGAAGAATATTTATATGGAGTTGTTGTAAAGGAAATTGGATTTAGAGCACCAATAGAAGCCATAAAAGCACAGGCTATAGCAGCAAGGACGTATACTCTTACAAATATGGGTATGTTTTCTACATACGGGTTTGATTTAACGGATAGCAAGTATCAGCAAGTCTATGGAGGATATACTTCAGAAAAGGAAGAAGTAAATTCCGCGGTAGATGAGACTAAAAATCTTACGATGTTTTATGATGATAAACCAATAAAAGCGTTTTATTTTGCAAGTAGTGGTGGTAGAACTGAGAATTGTGAAAATGTGTGGGTTAATAAAATTCCATATTTGGTGAGTGTTCCAGACGAATATGAAAGGAATAGAGGTCCTCGTAATTGGTCGGTTTATTTAACTTGTGATCAAATAAGTTCGCGTATGAAAAATCGAGGAGTAGAATTAGGTGAAATATTAGATGTTGTTGTGACAAAACGCGTTGCAAGTGGACGAGTACTTGAGCTAAAGATTATTGGAAGTAAAGGGACATATACTCTAAATAAAAATGAAGTTAGAGTTCCGTTTAATTTAAGAAGTCAATTATTTTGGATACAGAAAGAAGGAAACACGTTTCATTTTTATGGGAAAGGATTTGGACATGGTGTTGGATTAAGCCAAATAGGTGCTATGGCAATGGCAGATGCAGGTTTTAATTACGAGGGGATACTTAAACATTATTTCACGGGTATAGAAATAAAAGAATATTGATGTATGTTTTGCATAGATATGAAAGTAGCAGATAGTAATTTTAAGAACAAGGAGAATCATGAACACCAAGAAGAGCAAAATTATAAAAGGTATGCTACTTTCATATGGTATAACAATAGTGGTTTTTAGTATATTTGGGGCATTGTTTTATTTTACAACAATAGATGATACACATGTGTCTATAATAGTTAAAGTTACTATATTAATTAGTGTTTTACTAGGTGCACTAATATCCGGCAAAAGAGTAGGAATTAGAGGCTGGCTTGTTGGGGGAACCACAGGCTTTATGTATACACTTACTTTATTGATAACAAGTATGTTGTTTATGAAGAATTTTTCTATTACATCACATAGTATAAAAGTGATAGCCATTAATACATTAGTAGGTATGTTTGGGGGTATAGTTGGAGTTAACACAAACAGTAGCAAAGGAACCAAAAACTAATTGGTCCCTTTGCTATAAAAAAACCGTCCCCATAATAGCTTATGGATTTTAGCGTTTGTACGAAAACTCAAGCCCTAAGGAGCTTACAATAAATCTCATCGGGTCACGATACTCACGCACTATCAAAAACAATTACAAAAAACAGCCTATATTCGAATGGTTGGTAATATGAAAAAGCCTGTTAAATTGCTCAAGTTCCCAAAATCCGAAACCAAAAACCATTCAGCTATATAATAGCGACTAACCGAACAGATAACCTTGATAAAACAAGATTACCAAGCACACAATTATTATACAGAAATAAATTTTCTAAGTCTATAGTACATATTAATATTTTTTTGAAGTAAAAAGCATAAATTTTTGTATAAAATGACAAAAAATAAATGTAATATTTTGGATAAAAGTAAAAAGGTGAGCGAATAATAAGTTTGCTCTTTTTTTTTGTCACTAAATGTGATACAATTTGTAATAGAGTAGTAGGTTTTAAAGGAGGAAAGTACAAGTAATGAATTTTTCAAAACTGTTGGACAAACTAAAGAAGTACCAATTAGTGAGAGAAATATTAACTGATGAAGGGATACAGCAATTTAAGAGATATGTTATAACAGGTATGACAACGTTTGTTGTTGAATATTCATTATTTTATTTGTTTCATGAAATAATATTTGGTAAGTATAGATTAATAGGGTTTGAACTGGCACATAAGTGGTTTGGAGCAGATACATATACATATAAATATTTGTTGTCTAATACGATAGTATACAGCATAGATTTTTGCTTGAATTTTACAATAAATAGAGTTTATTCGTTTAAATCGAAAGCTCCACTTATGCGGCAGGTTAAGAGATATGGAATACTATATCTTGCGAACTTGGCAATAACGAGTGTGTTGTTATATATGTTTGCGGATATGCTTGAATTATCACCGTACATATCTAAGTTTTTAGCTATGAATATAATAATCAGTTGGAATTTTATTATATACAAAAAGTTTATATATAAGTAGGTATATTTTTCAAAAATGGAGGGCATGATGATATGAAGCTTAAAATTGACAAGAAAGATATTCTTATAATGACGGTGTTGTTTGTTTTGTACGCGATAGTTGCAATAATTAATTTAGGTGATAAAAAAGTTCCTGAGACGGAGTATACACCTGAAAAAGTGGGAGAAAGTTTTATATTACAGTTTCCAAGAAAACATGCAATAAACAGAATAAATTATTATTCTGGGCTTGGATTTACAAGAGAAGTTGAATTAGATATGTCAATAAAGTATAGGGATGCAAACAATAATTTTGTTCCACTTACGAGTGGCGGAGAAAGCTGCAAGATAGAAAAAAAGTTTGGGGAATGTTTCATACTAAATAGTATAGATTTTGATGTGGTTGGTACAGATGCATTAAAGTTTGAAGTAACCAAGGTCGGCGGAACAATAAATGAGATTTCAGTTTACAAAGTTCGAAGTAAAACACCAATAGAGGGTATTAAGTTAGTTGATGCAACAAATGAGAATGCCAAATATTTAATTGATGAAAGCGATGTAATGCAGTGTTATAGGACACATAAAAATAGTACATATTTTGATGAGATATATCATGCAAGAACTGCATATGAACACATACACAACATAAAGCAATATGAAAATACACATCCGCCATTAGGAAAGCTTTTTATAGCTCTTGGTATAAAGCTGTTTGGTATGACTCCATTTGGCTGGAGAATAGTAGGTACACTGTTTGGTGCGTTTATGGTGCCTGTTATGTATTTGTTCGGGTTAAAAGTATTTGAAACAAAATTCCTTGCAACAATGTGTAGCTTACTTATGATGTTTGATTGCATGCATTTCACGCAAACACGTATTGCAACCATAGATGTGTATGTTACATTTTTTATAATACTTATGTATTATTGGATGTATGATGTGTATATGTTAAAGGATAATTATTATAAAAGTTTTGCGTTGTCAGGATTGATGTTTGGTATAGGCGTTGCAAGTAAGTGGATTGCTTTATATGCAAGTGTAGGATTGTTTATATTGTTTTTGTTGTCTAAGTATAAGTTGTATAAAAAAGGAAAAGATCTAGAGATAATGAAAACGCTTGTATATGGATCAGTATTTTTTGTTATAATACCAATCATAATATATGTTGTGTCATATATTCCTGTAATGGGTGGTGAAGATGGATACATGGGGCTTATTGACACGGTAATAGGCTATGCTAAACATATGTATACATACCATTCTGATACAGTACTAACAGCAACACATCCATTTCAGTCAAGGTGGTATGAGTGGCAAATAATAAAGCGTCCGATATGGTACTATGTCGCTATGGGATTACCTGGAGGTAAAAGATCAACTATAGTGTGTTTAGGTAATCCGGCAATATGGTGGACGTCAATTTTGGCGTTGATCTATACAATAGTGGTTGCAATAAAAGAAAAAGATAGACGTATGGTGCCAATACTTGTGGCTTTCTTTTGCCAATATGCTCCATGGATGCTTGTTAAAAGAGTAACGTTTATATATCACTTTTTCTCTATGTTGCCATTTGCAATAATTATGGTTGTTTATATGTTTAGAAAGAGGACAAAATTAATATATCCGTACATGGCAGTGGTTATGATTTTGTTTATTGTATTTTATCCAGCGATATCAGGGATACCAGTTACAGAAAATTATATAGATAAATTAAAATGGTTTAAGTCTTGGGTATTCTAAACTAGGGAGGATAGCATGGTGAAAAGGATAGTTAAACTATTGGTTATAATTGGTGTTATGCTTTTGGGAAAGGTTGTCTTTGCAGAGAGTATATTATTAAACGGCGATTTTAGTGAAATTGGCGAAGAAGGCATAAAAAATTGGTTTTTAAATGATGGAAAGCCAGATAGAAGTAAGATTTTTTTGGTGGATGACGGTGTGTTGTGTATAGAAAATAAAATTTCTAATGCAACAAAACTAAGACAGAACGTTAAAGTTGCTCCAGATAGTTACTACAGGCTTTCTGCTAAGGCGAAAGTGTTAAGAGAATCTAATTCAGGTGTATATTTGGAAATTGATTTATTAAATGATGCAGTAAGTACTAGGTCTAATATAGTGAAAAAAAAAGATGTTGATTGGGAAGAGATAGCATTATACGGAAAAACAGACAAAGATCAGTATTTTATAAATGTAAATTTATGTTTAGGTGAGAAGAAAAATGAAGTAATTGGTAAAGTGCTGATAAAAGATGTGAAGTTAGAAAAGTTAGATTATCAGCCTAAGTTATATGATAATTGGTACACTAACGAAATAAATTCAAATGAAGTAGGTATACTTGCAGATTTATGTGTGAGAGTGGTACTAGCGGTATTTTTTATGCTGGTGATTTGGTTTATCGTGAAAAATATTAGTTTTGATGCAGAAGAACCTATAAGGGAAGATGGTTTTAGTAAAAAGGATGTAATTTTAGTTTTTGTACTAACAGTAGCGTATTTGGTAATGGCGTTATACAAATTGGGGAATACGTTTGCAACGAAAACAGGCTGGCTTACTAAAAGTGAAGGTGAGTACGTTGTGATGAAGCTTCCTATTATGACTCACATAGGTAAGATAAATATATTTGAAGGTCAAAATGACAAAAATGCAAGTCGTGGCAAGTTAAAAATTGAATATTTGGATGAGGAGTTGGAAGATGGTGATACTAATGATAGGTATCATATAATAAAAAGAGTAGATTTTGGAAATCATATATTAAGAGAAATAGTGGAAGACACAAAAGCAATGACTTTAAAGATTACTGTGCTAGAACCTGGTTTGGACATAAAAGAGATCGCTATATTTGAAAAAGGACATACTGATCCAATAGAAGGGGTAAAAATATTGGAGGATCAGACTAAAGATCATGTTGCAAATAAGATTTTGGATGAACAAAATCTTATACCATACAATGGCAGTCATATGATTAATGCTATTTTTGATGAGGTACTTTATGCAAGAACGGGGTATGAATATATTAATAATAAAGAGGGATTTGAAGCAACACATCCACCGTTAGGGAAAATACTGATGGCTGTTGGGATAAAAATATTTGGTATGACACCATTTGGTTGGAGAATTAGCAGCACAATTTTTGGGGTACTTATGGTGCCGCTTATGTATATGTTTGCTAGAAAATTTTTTATAAATAGATTATACATTGTAGGATGTACTATACTTATTATGTTTGATTGTATGCACTTCACACAAACAAGAACGTGTCTGATAGATAGTTATGCTGTATTTTTTATAATTATGATGTACTATTATATGATGAATGTTTATAGAAGTGTTAAGATGGATAAAAAATATATTATATCGTTTATGTTATCAGGACTATTTTTTAGCTTGGGGATTGCTACAAAATGGATAGTTTTATATGGAGGATTAGGCCTTGCTATATTATATTTTTTGTCACTTTACAAAAATTTTTGGCACAAGAAACCTGACTTGTTAAAGTCAGTTATACTAGGGATTACATTTTTTGTAGTTATGCCTATCATTGTGTATCTTTTGGTGTATATACCGGTTTTAAGACCGACAGAAGTAGGATATACACTAGGTGGAGTAATCGATCAAGTGAAAAGTATGTTTGTGTTCCACAGGTATGAATCAACGGCTCATGAATATTCATCTAAGTGGTATGAATGGCTAGTTATGATAAAACCGATGTTGTTCTACGGTAAGGAATTAGACGGGGGAATGTATGAGAGAGTTATAACCATGGGTAATCCGCTTATATGGCATTTATCATTAGTATCAATTATTGCGAGTGCAATAATTGGATATAAAAAGAAAGATAATGGTGTGTGGGTTTTTGTGTTAGGATATTTGTGCCAATATTTGCCGTGGATGTTTATTACTAGGACTACATATATATATCATTATTTTTCGGCAGTGCCATTTGCGATATTTGCAATAATGTATGTTATGCAAAACTTAGATAGATATAAGGTGTATGACGTTGTAATATATCAATTGATGGTTGTGATTACATTTTTTGTATTTTATCCGTTGGTACAGGGTATGGTTGTTAAAAAGTTAAATTATGATGTATTAAGAGAGGTTATGGTATACCCTATTTCAATTTGCGAGATTGTGTACTGTTCGAAAATGCTAAATGGGAAAATAAAGATGAAAAAACTGGAATAAGTGGGTTGTTATAAAAAAAAAAAAGTGATATAATGAACACGAGTTTGTGAAAGGAATAATTTTGGTGCGATGGATGAATTTCAAAGAACAGAGATGTTGATAGGTAAAGATAATTTGGAGGAAATAGAAAACAGCAAAGTTGCAATTTTTGGAGTAGGAGGAGTAGGTTCATACGTTGCAGAGGCATTGGCAAGAGCAGGGATAGGGCATTTTGTGTTGGTGGACAATGATATTGTATCAATAACAAATATAAATAGGCAATTAATAGCGCTCCATTCTACATTGGACAGAGCAAAGGTTGATGTTATGAGAGAACGAATTTATGACATAAATCCTAATGCGGAAGTAAATGTAAGTCAAGAATTTTATGATGGAGAGAGTTTGGAAAAATTGATTGGTAGTGAGTGTGATTATGTTGTTGATGCAATAGACTCAGTGCCTTCGAAGATTAAGTTGATAGTTGCGGCAGATGCTTTAAATGTGCCTGTCATAAGTTCGATGGGAGCAGGAAATAAGTTAGACCCGACTATGTTTCGTGTATCAGATATATATAAGACGTCGGTTTGTCCATTAGCAAGAGTTATGAGAAAGAGGTTAAGGCAAGAAGGAATAAGTAGATTAAAAGTGGTGTACTCCCAGGAGGAGCCAATAAGAAAGTGTGAAGGGAAAGTTCCAGCAAGTATATCTTTTGTACCATCGGTAGTAGGATTGATTATAGCGTCTGAAGTTGTGAGGGACATAATAAAAGGAGATGATATTTTATGTCGGACTTGGCAATAAACGAATTTTTAAAGAGTGGAGATATTGTAAGGTCAAGGAGATACGGTTCTAATGAGTGGAACACAAACGTGATATTTGATATAAAAGAAAACGAGTTTGTGATTGACGCGGGTACCAAAGAAGAGACTTTTGGAGATATAAAAGAGGGTAATGAATTTGAGCTAAGGTTTACTACAAAGGAATTTGAGTATAGTATTAGAGCTTGTGTTGTAGGGGTTTTTGTATCCCCAATACAGACAGTTGCGTTAAGAGTGGAAGATATAAAAAAATATAACAATATGAGAAAAGATTTGAGACATTTTGTGTATTTATTTGCGTTAATAAGAAATAAGAAAAATGAGAAGGATCCAATTTTTGCAGTAGTAACAGACATAAGCGCAGGAGGAGTGGCTGTTGCGGTAAATGATAAAAAAAATTTAAATAGAATGGAGATAAAAGTTGGAGAGGAGCTTTCTTTTGAGGTGTCATTAGAGGATCAAAGAAAATTACATTTTATAGGTACCATAAAGAGAAAGAAGGAAAATGGGGATAATACTGAGTATGGTGTGCAAATAAAAGATATAGACAAAAAGAATAAAGATATGCTAAATGATTATGTTTATGAATTGGAGACGGCGGATAAAGAGTTTCAACAATTAAAGCAGGAAATATGGGAATATAATTTTGGATTATAGGCTTGGAATAGAGAGAAAAATGATGAAAGTGGAAGGTATGGTTTAATGTATGGGAAATTTGGTATAAGTGAGGAGCTAGTGAATCTATCAAGAGAAGTGGAAAAAGAGGTAAGGGATGAACTAGACAAGATAGAGAGAATAAGAGAATATAACCAATTAAAAGTGATAAAAGCCATGCAGGATAACGGGTTAAGTGATACGCATTTTTGCGGGAGCACAGGTTATGGTTATTCGGATAGAGGAAGAGAAGTTTTAGATGAAGTGTATGCTGATGTGTTTAAGGCAGAGAAGGGGCTTGTGCGACATCAGATTGTGTCAGGAACACATGCGTTGTCGTTGGTGTTGTTTGGACTTTTGCGTACTAAAGATGAATTATTGGTGATAACAGGAAAGCCGTATGATACAATGGAAGAGGTTATAGGAATACGCGGAGAAGGAATGGGATCACTGAGTGAATTTGGTGTTTTGTATAAGCAAGTAGATTTAAAAAAAGATGGTAGTGTTGATATAGATAAAGTGTGTCAAGTGATAAACGAAAAGACAAAGGTAGTTATGATACAAAGATCCAGAGGATATGAATGGAGAGATTCGCTAAGTATAGATGATATAGAATATATTGTGTCATGCATTAAGAAGAAAAAAAACGACGTAATAGTTTTTGTAGATAATTGTTATGGTGAATTTGTTGAGAAAAGAGAGCCAATAGAGGTGGGTGTAGATATTGTAGCAGGATCGTTGATAAAAAATCCTGGAGGTGGATTGGCTTTAACTGGGGGGTATATTGTTGGCAAGGCTGAGCTCGTAGAGAAAGTGGCATACAGGTTAACAGCACCAGGCATAGGAAATGAGATTGGAGCGTCACTTGGAAATAACAGATTGATGTTTCAGGGGTTGTTTTTGGCGCCGCATATTGTTTCTGAGGCTATGAAAGGAGCAGTATTTACAGCAAAGATGATGGAGAAAATAGGTGTTGCAACGTCTCCAGCGTCAACAGCCAAGAGAAGTGACATAATACAGGCGATGAAGTTTGAAAATAAGGAGGAATTAATTGCATTTTGTCAAGGAATACAAAAGGGATCACCAGTTGATTCGTTTGTGGTGCCTATGCCGTGGGATATGCCAGGTTATGATAATCAAGTTATAATGGCGGCAGGGACATTTGTTCAGGGTTCATCAATAGAATTAAGTGCTGATGCGCCAATAAAGGAGCCATATATAGTGTTTATGCAGGGTGGATTGGTGTATGAGCATGTTAAATTAGGAGTTATGATTGCTATAAGTAAATTACGAAAGAGGAGCTTGGGGCATGGAGAAGACTAAAGAGAAGGGTAAATCAAATTTGATATATGTTATGATAGCATTATTTTTAGCTGTATATATACCGTCTATATATAATTTAATTTGCGGAAAGACGATAAACGTTGGATTTATTTCCATTGGGGATATAGAAGAGTCTATTAATACGCGGGCATATATTATAAGAGATGAGATATTAATAAATGCGCCTTTTACAGGTAAGTATGTGTCAGATGTTAGGGAAGGAGAGAAAGTACAGGCAAATCAGGTGATAGCACAGGTGTTAAGAGAGGGCGACGAGGAGATTTTAAGAGACATAAAAAAGCTAGATTTTGAGATATTAGAAGCAAAGAGAAGTAAGGCTAGTGGGAAGGAAGTGTATAATTCAGACATATTAAAAATAGACAAAAAAATAGAAGAGAATATTGAGTTTTTAATTAGGGAGACAAATGATGCAGGGAACACTAATTATAAGAGGATAAAGGATGAGATAGATTCACTCATGATGAAAAAGAGTGAGATTATTGGGCAAAACGCAGCGAATGACTCCTATATAGACACAAAAATAAATGAACGCAAGTTATTGCGTGATAGATTAGACAAAGAGGATAGAAATATTAGAGTTCAAAATGCGGGGATGATAAGCTTTTGTGTGGATGGATTTGAGAATATACTTAATATGGCATCAGTACAAAATTTAGAGTATGATTTTTTTGATAAAGAAGATATAAAAAATGTGAGAAGAGATGCAGATAACATAATGGCAAAGGCGAGTACACCATTTGCCAAATTGATAAAAGGGATAGACGCTTATGTTGTAGTAGTCCTTGATGAAAAAAGCGCAACAAAGTACCAAGAAGGAGCACAGGTTAGAGTAAGATTTAATGATGTTAATAAGTTAGTGCCAGGGAAAGTTGTTAAAAAGAATAGTAGTCAAGGGAAGACAGTGGTAGCAGTTAAAGTAAGTAGTGCGCTACAGTATTTATCTTCTTACAGAGTATGCAATGTGGATTTAATAAGCAATGCGCATAGTGGATTAAAAGTACCTAAAAAAAGCCTTAAAGATTATGATAAAGAGAGTAGAATAGCAAAGATTGGGGTAATTAAATCTAATAAAGTTGAATATAAATACGTAAAAGTATTGGGATATAACAATGAATTTGCTATAATAGAAAATAATCCATTAAAATGGGATCAAAGTGTAAATTTATATGATGAATTTATTATAGAACCAGAGAATGTAGTGGAAGGACAGATAATAAATAAAGTTTAGTGTAAATAAAATGATTTTTTGGCCGACCAATGTAAAAGGGACAGTTTTTTACATATATGGTCAACAAGAAGAAATATATTTTTGTAGGGAGGAATAAAAATGTCGAACAATATAGTAAGTAAAGTAAAGAATTTTGTGGGATGGGAAGAAGAAGAGGATATGGAGTATGAGCAAAATCAAAATGATATGCCACACACACAAAACTTTTTTTCGACAGCAGCTGTTAGAAAGAATACACAGGATGGTAAAACCATGAATCTTAATGCGATGTCATCTAAGATGAAAGTTATAGTTATGCAACCAGAAAATTTTGATGATGCGCAGGAGATATGTGATTATTTAAAAGAGAAAAAACCTACAGTTATCAATTTGGAGAATGTAGAAAAAGAAAATGCGCAAAGAGTTATAGATTTTTTAAGTGGAGCGGTTTATGCATTAGAAGGAACAATACAAAAAGTAGCTAGTGGGATATTTATAGTAGCGCCACACAATATTGATATAATGAACGATTTAGATGATGATTTAAAAGACAAAGGTGGATTTATCTGGAATAGATGAGATATAGATTAGGAAAATGAAGTGGGGAACACGATAGGGACGTTGTGTGCAAAAATATGGCAGTATTAGTATGGTATAGTTGTTTGTCGTATTTCTTCCAAATTTAAAAATATAATATCAGGGAAGTTTTGAGGAGCACATCGTTGTATTGTGTATGGAGGTGTTTTGTTTTGCGTGAAATAAAGGACATAAAAGTAGGAAAAAAACGATCAGAAAGGGAAGAATTTACTTTTAGGGAGGAACTTGAAAGTGCAGTAAAAGAAATATCAATAAGTTTTAAGAATGTCAATAAATATTTTTCGAGAGCGTATATTGCAAAGTTAGTTAAAGAAAAACTTGTAGAAGGAGAATTCGAAAAGTTAAAAGGTATAGAGAAAGAATTAAAAGAGCAATATGTTGGGAATGGTCGAGTTAGCAAAGAAGATTTAGAAGAGTTGAAAAAATTTTTAGGTTATCAAAAGGACCGGAATAGAGAGTATTTAAGGCATGAGATATTGGATTATATGGCAAGACCGCAGTATGTGTACGAGAAGAAGAGTAGAGAAAGGTGCGAATTGGCGAGAAAATATGTTTTGGATGCGCTTAGTATAGATGATGCAACATATGAAAAAATTTTACGAAGTGGTCAAAGGAAGAAAGAAAAAGAAGAGATCATATCAAAGATTGAATCTGTAGTAGATTTTTTTTGCCCCTCCGATGAAAAAATACAAAGATATTCAAAAGCGTATATAGCCAATAAAACAAAACAAGCATTGATTAAGGGGAAGGTGGACGAGATAGATAAAATTTTTAATAAATTGGGGAAAGGTAGTAAGAGTGGTTCTAGCTTAGAAAAGATAAGAGGGACAATTAAATTGAAAAACGTAATAGAGTACGATGATCAGGAAAATGATTTTATATTAGAGAAACGCTTGCAAAAAAACAAAGATAATTTTAAAATAGAACTTGATGATGATACTTACGAAAAAATTGTAAGTGAAATTAAGCCCCATGAAGAGAAACGTGATATAAAGATAGATACGTATGATGAGTCTATGGAGCTTTATTCAGACAAATTGATGAATGATAGTGGAATAGATTTATATGATGATCCGCATGCATACATCTTTAAAAGTAAGTATTTGAAATCCTTGTTTGAAACGTCGGTATATTCGTATGTGGATTTTTTCTGTGTTTATGTAGCAAATGTTTTTAAGTGTATGGAACCTAATTCATCTGAGACATATATTAAAAATCTCACAAAAGAAGCGTTAAAGAATGGTAAGTTAAATGAATTAATAGAATTTTTTGATACTGATGGTTTAAACGAGAAGAAAGATGGTTTAATAAAATTATTAGATTACAGAGAGGAGGAGAATGAGGAGTACAAAGAGAAAGTTTTTTGTTTTTTAGTGGATGAAAGTGATATAGAAGCAATTATCAAGGAAAATAAATTGCAGACATTATCGAGTGATACAAAGCAGTACTATAAGCAACCAGCATTTTATCAAGAGACATCTATGAGTTGGAAGGAGAGGAATAAGCATTTGTTTAACGATAATGATAAATATTATAATATTAGCGATATAAGTTCAATAGAGACTATGAATTCTTATGGAACTTATGATGAATATTTGGAAAACGTTGATGCAAAGAATGATGGTTTGTATAAATTGAAAAAGCTTCTTTCTAAGCTTAATCTTATAAAGAATAAAACAACAGATGTTAAACACGATAAAGAAATTTTATCAGAGGATCTAGAAAGTGTTTCAGATTATTTCTATGCAGAAAGTGATCAGCTTAGCGACTTTGAAGAAGAAATAGTAGAACAACAGGTAAAAGAGATTGAAAAAGAACAAAACAATAAGACGGAAACAAAAAGATCTAAGGAGCGCAATATACCTAAGGTAGAGGAGGAACCTTTAAAGATAGATTTAAATCAGAATAGGAATAGAAATAGAAGACCAATCTTTGGGTATCTAAAATCAAAACTATAGTAAGGGGAGTTGCTGAGGTGATATTATACTTCAGCAATTTTTTTTGCCAAAATTGCCGTAAAGCTTTAGTTATGGTCGACAAATTTACCAAGTGACAAGCGAGTGTGAATCCCATGATTTTAAACATGAGGAGCCGTCAAGTAAGTTTGAGTAAGGGACAATATTGCCATGTCGTGTGAGATGATATATAATCTTTTCTGAAAGTTGGTACTAATAAGAAAAGGAGAATAAGAAGTATGGGCAAAGAATTACTCAAGGTTTTTGGATCGGAAGATGTATCAAGGGTAGAAAAGGTTTTAAAACGGATAAATACAAAATCAGAATTAAGACAAACAGAAGAAACAACTCAGGTGGCAGGAGAATTTTCTAAAGATGATTTAATGGCAATACATTTTGCATGTGAACAAACAGAGACAGGAGTAGTTGTGACAAAAGATAAATTTATGGCAATACATATTGCATGTTGTTGGGGAACATTAGATATTGTTGAAAAGTTATTAGATAAGAGTATATTGTTAGGAGATCCAGATTATGTAAACGCTGTTAGTGAATTCGGTTGTAGGCCGTTGTATGCAGCAATTGGTATGGGTCATGAAGATATAGCGTTGAGATTAATAGAAAGGGGAGCAGATATAAATAAGGGACATGACAATACATGTACACCACTTATTATAGCATGTAAGATGGGCTATATGTCGGTTGTAGAGGAATTGATAAAAAGAGGTGCAGATTTAGATAGAGTTACGAATGAAGGGATTACAGCATTAAATAGTGCATTTTATTATGAACATGAGAAAATAGTGGAAAAACTAATAGATAGTGGTGCTGACTTAGATAAGGCAAGGATTGATGGGATTACACCTTTATATATTGCATGTGAAAAGGGGTATAAGGAATCAGTGAAAAAGATGATAGATAGAGGTGTAGATGTAAATGAGGCAGATAAGAACGGGATTACACCACTATTGACAGCATGTTATTTTAGACACCCACAATTGATAAAGGTACTAGTAAGTAATGGCGCAAAAATAGATAAAGTGAATCAAGAGGGAACTACAGCGCTATATATAGCATGTCAGAGGGGATATAGTGAAGTAGTAGATGAATTAATCGATATGGGGGCTAATTTAAATAAAGAGGACCAAGAGGGAAGCACTCCATTAGCGACAGCGTGTCAGAATGGATTTGAGAGAATAGTAAAAAGATTAATAGATTGTGGAGCAGATGTGAATAAAGCCAAGTATAATGGAGTTACGCCATTATACTTAGCATGTCAGAATGGGCATAAAGAGATAGTGAAAGAATTGATAAAGAAAGGTGCCAATATAGAAAAAACAAGTAATAATGGAGTTTCTTCGTTATTGATTGCATGTCAAAGTGGGCATAGAGATATTGTAGAGGAGTTAATAGATTGTGGAGCAAAAATAAATGGCGCGAGTAAAGATGGATCTACGCCAGTATATATAGCGTGTCAGAATGGACACAAAGAAGTAGTGGAAATTTTATTGAAAAAAGGTGCGGATTTGAATAAGGCTGGAGATGATGGTACTACACCATTATATATGGCATGTCAAAGTGGGAAAATAGAAATAGTGGATGAATTGATAAAGAATGGCGCTGATATAAATAAAGCTGCTAATGATGGAGGTATACCATTAGCAGTGGCATGTGAAAGAGGATACAAGGAAATAGTGGATAATTTGATAAAACATAATGCAGATGTAAATATAGCTATGAATAATGGTATTACACCATTATATATAGCGTGTCAGAATAAGCATAGGGAAATAGTAAAGGAATTACTAATGGCAGGCGCGGATGTAAATAAAGCTATCTATAGTGGAGTTACACCACTGTTAATAGCGTGTCAGAATGGAGATAGGGAAATAGTAGATAAATTAATTGAGATGGGTGCGGATGTAAACAAGGGGGAAAGAAATGGAATTACACCTATATGTATAGCTTATGTAAAGAGAAACATAAGCATAGTTAATAAACTTCTAGCATCACCGGGAATAGATGTAAATTTGGTTACAGGGTGTGGCGGGAATACATTGTTACATCTTGCATGTAGTATAAAAGATTTTTCTATGATAAAAAAATTATTGTCAGCAGAAGATATAAACGTGAATGTGATTAATGCAAAAGGACAAAAGCCATTGGACTTGGTAAACAGGGAAGAGAGAGTAAAAGTAATTAAAATAATAAAAAAGGAAACATTAAAAAGAATACCAGTTTTATGTGAAAAGGGGAACATACAAAGTATAGATAAACAATTAGATATAGTAGGAGATATAGATGCGTTAAATTTAGGGAAGTGTTTAGATAAATCAAATGACGAAGTTACTCAGTATTTATTAGATAAAGTGGGTGTGGTTAAGGTAGCAGAAGCGTTACAGTACATAGGTGGTGATGTGTATGGGCGCGTGTTAGATAAAATATGGAATAAGAGAGATGAGTTAAAGGGAGAAGAAGAGCAGAAAAAGTTGTCATTAGAACTAAAAAGAGCATGTAGAGATGGAAATGAATATAATGTTCGAAAGTTATTAGATTTTAATATAGATGTATCAAAGGACCAGTCATATATAAATGCGGCTTGGGGGAATAGTTGTATAGTGGAGATATTGAGAAAAAGAGGAGCAAAGGAGGTATTACAAAGAACAATTACTACACGAGAAGAAATTTCGCAGCATAGTAAAGATGAGTTGCTGCTAAGTGCAATTAATGAAGGACGGGTTAGTGAAGCGAAAACATTGTTATACAATAAAGCTAATGTTAATGCAGCAAATGAGACGGGTGTTAGTGCACTGATGAATGCTATAATTAAGGAAAACAAAGAAATAATATCTGCATTGTTAAAGAGAAATGTAGATATAAATGCAGTTGATAATAACGAGAGAAGTGCTCTAATGTACGCTATTAAAAAGGGAAATGTAGAAATTACAAGGGAATTGAAAGATAAAGGAGCTAAATTAAACATAAGAGATGGAAAAAATAAAAGTGTGCTTATGTATGCATTAGAGCAGGGTGAAAGCATGGAATTTATTATAAATGATACTATAGCAGAAGCTGATAAGGACGATATAGATGATCTACATAAGGATTTGTTGATGTATGCATGTGAAGGTGGATATATGCCTACAATAAAACAATTGGTAAATCTAGGAGTAAACCTAGATAATGTAGATAACAATGGCTACACAGCGCTGGGTAGGGCATTTGATAAAAGGCATATGGAGGTAGTAACATATCTCATGAAAAAAGGTGCGTGGAATGCTGGGAAAATAGCCAACATGGCTGAATTTTGTAAATTGCAATCAAGAGTTGAAAGAGGTGTACCACTGAAAGAAGAGGGGAAAAAGAAAAGATTATCAAGAGGGAAAGAAATTGATAATGCTGCTATTTATGCTAAGAAAAAAGGAAAAGGAAGATTAAAATAATTCAGTTAAATTATCTCCCACTAATGTATAGGATTTTTTTTAAAAAAATCTTTATATTAAGGTGAGAGATTTTTTTATAATAAGTTTATCTAAAATTTAGCGATTCATCTCTTAAAGTAAGGGATAAATTGCTAAAAAAATATTTGACAAAAACGTTTCAAAAAAAAGATATATTCCTTCTCCCAAATAATATAGTGAGTAAAGAGTGGAATCATGATAAAGATATTTATGGGAAAAATTTGAGATGTAGGTGGAGGAGGGGGAATTAATAGAAAATAGATTCACCTTGACACGTTTTGTATAGTTATGCTATCATAGGAGTTGCTTTTAGTTATGATTATTTAGTAGTAGGAACCAAGAAAGAGAGTGAAAAGAAATGAAGAAAATATTAAAAAAGCAGCAGCTGGGATGTTGTGGTTAGGGGTTTGGGAAATAAAAATTATCCTCTGGGTATTTAAGATTATTACATTGTTTGCTGTGGGAGCTGTGCTTGTACCAGAAACACTACCAATTATAGTTCAGTTTGTTTGTATTGTTGGATTAACAAGTATAATAGGTAAAGGAACAGATATGATGCCAATTTCAGAGGAGGTATAGATATATAGCAAATTGAATAAATAATTATCCTAGAGCTAAGTTTAATTATAAAAATACTAACCAAATGCTGGAAGAATTATGTTTGTAATTAAAAAACGCTTATTCATATATTTGTAAATATATATTGTATTTAACTACTCATATATATTATAGATAGCATATGTAACAACACATGAAAAAGAAAGGATTGATTTTTATGAAACCAAAATTTTTCAAGTTTATTCTTATGACATTAGTAATTACTGGTTGTTTGTTTAAAACAAATGTTTTAGCAGAAAGTATTCCAGTATATCTAAATAATCAAAAAATAGAACTTTCAAATGATATTTTTATTGAAAACGGAAGAACTATAGTAGAGTTAAGAGCAATTTGTGAGGCATTGGGGTATGATGTTAATTGGAACGATCGGAACATGGAAATAGAAGTAAAAAAAACAGGACAAAGGTTACATGTCTTATTTAAAATTGACGATTGTGAAGTTAGGAAAATGTATTTTTATCCAAATCATGGAGATGTATTGCATGAAGAAAAAACAATAGATATTGCCCCTAGAATAATAGAAGGAAGGACATATCTTCCGCTAAGGGCATTAGTTGAAGCACTTGGTGATACTATAGTATGGGATGCTAACTCAAGAACTATACATGTGACAAAGAATCCTAAGTATGATAGGATTAAGTCTTATAATCTTGAGGATAGGGACAATGATACAAGAAATTATGGTTATTTGCCTCAAATAATAAATCCATCAGAGGGAGAACGTAAAATAAATGAAAAAATTATGTCAAGACTAAATGATAAAGACGAGGACAGAATATTTAGTGAGAAAAAAACCAGTGTATTTCGAAACGATTATTCATATGAAATAAAAAATAATAAGAATAATATTTTTTCTATTCTTTATGATAAGACTAGTACTTTTCATAAAGTAACTGAAGGGATGAATTATCCAGCAGTAAACTATTATTTTTATGATACATTTTATAAAAATACAGGAAAGAAACTAGAGATTGGAGATATATTAAAAGGAACGGAGGAAAAGATAGGGAATATATTATTTGAAGAGTACCAAAAAGGTGGTAATCTTATGCCCAAAAATACAGTTGACCGTGGTTATTCACCTTTACTTGATTTTGAACTATTCGATTACGAATATTTAATAGATAATTATGATTTCTACATAGAAGGCAATTATTTATTTATAACCGTTGATTATTCTGAGGACTATTATTGTTTATTTGGAATAAATATAATTGACAATGCTTACTTATTTCAAGAAGATTTTTTAGAGAATTTTAATAATTAATGATTGAGTGGAAGAGGGGAATTTAATTTTCCTGACTTTCGGGGTTAAGATGAAAATATAGTGCTAAGCCACAAGTTAAAATTTGTGACTTGGCATTTTTTTACTTGTGCAACAAAAAGGAAAGAAGATATTAATGGCAATTTTGTTTTTACTGATAATGTTTTAGAAGATGGACTAACAAAGATAGAGGTAAATAAGAAAGATGATATAGTATGGTTGTCACTTAGAACAGATTGGTAATGAATTAAAAACGACAACAAAAGAATTGTTGGAATTATATGGTAAAACAATATCGAAGAAAATAATAGTAAAATAGATTATTAGAGGGTGAGAAAGTGGTCTAAGAAAATTAATATCAATAATACAAATTAGTAAAGGAGGTTAGCTAAAATTATAGTTTGTTTTTTTGTAAATTGAGGTAAAAAGTAACACTACACAGATACAAATGGTAAAATTAAATTGCCGGTTTGAGGGTAAAAAAATGACACATAATTAAAACCATGATACAATGTTAGTGCAACCAAACATCGAAAGAGAGTATATAATTATGTGTCATAATATAAATGAAAACACAAAAAGAAAAAAAATAAACAGTTAAATTATGAAGAAAGATTAGCAATTGAAAGGTGGTATAATTATAGAAAAGAAAAAGAAAGAAGAGATAGCAAATCTTTTAGATAGGTGTGAAAAAACTATAAGGAATGAAATAAAAAGAGGACTTACAAAAAATCTTACAAGTGATTGGAAGGAGGTATATGTATATAGTGCGGATATAGCACATCAAAAATATTTTTTTTAAAAGGTATTGACAATAGAATTAAAAGATAGTATTATAAAAAGGCAGTCAAGACAGAGCAAAGTTGATTTGCCGGAGTGGCGGAACAGGCAGACGCACAGGACTTAAAATCCTGCGGGAGTTAAATCCCGTACCGGTTCGATTCCGGTCCCCGGCACCAGTTATAACAAATTTCAATTTTTTTGAAGTTTGTTTTTTTAGGTCTAGATAGGTATTATTAGGAGTTTGGTAGTGAAGTACCTCAAATAAACCAAGGAAGGGAAATTTTTATGAAGAAGGCATTGAAGTATTTATGGATTATTACGGTGATTTTAACTGGGTTTTTGGGATTCAATTTAAGGTACAGTAATGACGAACTAAACAAACATGTATTGTTTTTTGCTAATTTTAAAGAATTATTGGAGATGGAGAAGGATATAGGAAAAGCAAAGGAAGATATAGTAGATGAGCAAAAAAATGCTGGTATTGCTGGGGTACTAATAGACAAAGAAGATATATTGGAGTATAACGATTTTTTGAAGAAAAATCGTTTAAGGCTGTTGCTTAAAATAGATAGTGATGGGGATATAAGAGAATATGAAAAAATTATAAAGGATTGTAAGGTAAAATACATTTGGTTTGATTATGACGAGGAAAAAGAAAATAGAATTAAAAAAGGAAAGGAAAAAGGAGAGCTTAGTAAGACTATAGGTTATCCGGAGGATATAGATTATGTAGTGAAGGTTATAAAAGAGAATAATCTCGTTGTTATAGCAAAGGAAAGAATTAGTCAGATAAGTATACAGGATACAAAGGGAATAAAAGATATTATACGAAAAACTGATTATTCAGTAAATAGAATGTATAGTATGATGGATAAACAACTTATGCAATTTGATGATCGTGGACAGCCACGTATGAATGGAGATAAATTGTTTTATGAACTTATGAGGGCAGTTGTAGATAGAGGTATAAGAGTAATAGAAATAAAATATATAAAAGAACTCAAAACTGGAGATACACCTGGTATGATGTATAATGAAACTAACTTAGGAGTTAAAAAGCTTAGTAGTTTTATAAAAAAAATGGGTTATGATATGGATGGAGATCTAGAAAAACTGGATGCGAAAGAACTAAATATTAATTACTATCTTTTAGTTATTTTTGGATTAGCATTAACATCCGCTGCATATGGTAAGAGATTATTTAATACAGATAAGAAAACAACTTTTATTGTGTTTGCAGTATCTATGCTTTCGTTAATGATGGTTTTGCCAGTGAAAGGTATAGAAAGAAATTTAGCACTCCTTGCGAGTATAATATATAGCGCATTGTCGAGTTTGGTTGTGATGAGGATTTCAGAAACAGAAGATAAAAAGGTTATGCTAAAGAGTGTAGTATCATTTTTAGGGATAAGTTTTTTGGGTGGCTACACGGTGGTGTCGTGTCTTAGTAGTTTAAGGTATACAATGACATTGGATTTATTTAGAGGAGTTAAGATAGCATTTGTTATGCCGCTTATTATGTATACCATAAGTTATGCTATAGTGTATAATATCAGAATTTCAGATATTTTGTCTTATATTAAGAAAAAGAGTAAGCTAGGGATTGCGTTTGTAGTGGCGTTAATAGGTTTTATATTTGCGATATACATATTAAGAAGTGGTAATTTCAAAATATTAAGAGCAAGTGCATTTGAGTTGAGGGTAAGAGAAATATTGGAGTATGTATGGAAAGTACGCCCTAGGACGAAAGAGATAGCGATAGGATATCCAATGCTTATGATGTTTGTACATTTTAGAAAGAGTCAGAATAATATAATAAAGTATATACTAGGGTTTGGTATGACAATAGGTAGTATATCGGTTATAAATAGTTTTTGCCATGTTTTTACACCGATAGTTATTTCTATGTCAAGAGGGATAAATGGATTGATAACTGGAGTAATTATAGGAAAGTTATTGCTTATTTTGTTGACAAATGAGAGTTTGAAGAAATTTTTACAAGATAAAAAGTCAAAAATGATTGCCCGGTTTAGCAAGGCCTAATTTGGATATTGACAAAGAATAGTTTTGCTGATATACTGCATTTTAGAAATGTAAGTTAGCTTGTATAAAAGACGTAGGGAGTAATCTTATCGATGATTGATAAGGATACTCTCCCCGTGTTGTGGAAGTGGTGTTTTTTGTGCTATTTAAAAATGTTTTGCAGGGTGAATAGAAGACACATAAGAGGTGGCAGTTGATATGAGAGTTGTTCATTTGATAGGTGGAGGAGACGTTGGGGGCGCAAAAATTCATGTGCTTAGTTTGGTAAAGGAACTTAGCAAGAATATTGATGTTAAGATAATTGCTTTAAGAGAAGGAATTTTTTCAAGAGAAGCCAGGTCTATGGGGTTAGATATTGAAGTAGTAAAGGGCAAGAGTATTATTTCCGATTTGCGTAAAGTAATAGAGATAGTTAAGAAGGGCGAGTATGATTTTTTGCATTCACATGGAGCCAAAGCCAATTTGTTTGCAGTTGCGTGTAAATTTATGACAAAAGTATGTACTATAACGACTGTACACAGCGATTATAGATTAGATTATTTGCAAAGTAAGGTTAAGAAGCTTGTGTATGGTACTATAAATGCAATTTCAATAAGATTTTTGCATTTTTATGTTGCTGTGTCTAGCGAATTTAAAGGGATGTTGGTGAATAGGAATTTTCGTGAAGAGAACATATATACTTTGTATAATGGTATAGATTTTAATTTGCCTGTGGGTAAATATAATAAAGATGTAGTGTGTGAAAAATATGGTCTTAAAATCGATGAAAATGATTATATAGTCGGAATTTTAGCAAGGTTACATCCAGTTAAGGATATACCTACTTTTCTTGAAGCCTCAGCAAAAGTTTTAAAATCGAGAAAAAATGTAAAGTTTATTATAGGTGGAGATGGTGAGCAGAAAGCGTATTTAGAGAAATATGCAAGAAATTTGGGTGTGTTGGATAATGTATATTTTGTAGGCTTTGTTGATAATCCATATGAGTTTATGAGTATTGTTGACGTAAATGTGTTAACTTCATTAAGTGAGAGCTTTCCTTATTCTATACTTGAAGGTACAAAGCTTAAAAAGGCTACAATAAGTACAGACGTTGGTGGTATTTTTGATTTGATAGATCATAATAAAAATGGATATTTGTTTAATGTGGGTGATTATGATCTTTTGGCTAAGTATATTTTAAATTTATTGGATGATGATGAATTGCGTAATAGATTTGGTGAGGAGTTAAACAGAAAGGCCAGGAAAGAATTTTCATTAGAGCGAATGGGAGAGACGCAGCTTAATATTTATTACGAGATAAAGAATAGGGAGAAAGATGTTAGTCACAAAGTAAGTGATAGATACGATGTATTAATATCAGGTTATTATGGTCACAATAACATGGGTGATGAGGCAATGCTCGAGGCGATAGTAGATACGCTTAAAAAAGAAAGAAAAAGAATAAAGCTTGCGGTATTATCGCAAAAACCAGAGGAGACGACTAAGATACATAATGTGAGGTCCATATATAGATTCAATCTTTTTAGTATATTAAAGATGCTTATGAAAACTGATTTGTATATAAATGGTGGAGGTAGTTTAATACAGGATAACACAAGTAATAGATCTTTATACTATTATTTAACTTTGATTGTGTTAGCAAAGTTGACAAGAACTAAGGTTATGATTTATGCTAATGGAATAGGTCCAGTTAAAAATAAATTTAATAAGTACATTACAAGAGTTATCTTAAATTTAGTTGATATCATAACAGTAAGAGATGAGAATTCATTAGTAGAGCTTGAGAAGTTGGGTGTACATGGACCAAAGATAGAGTTGACAGCTGATTGCGCACTAACATTAAAGAGTGTTAGTGATGAGAGAATAAGCGAAATACTAAGAGAAGAGGGGATAGATGAGAATAGATCGCTTATTGGTTTTTCCATAAGACAATGGGGCGATGACTTAGAGTATTTAAATACAATAGCTAAAGTTGCAGATGTTGCGTATGAAAAATATGGATTAATGCCAGTATTTATAGCAATGCAGAAGAACAATGACTCTAAAATGAGCGAGCGCATAGTAAAAAAAATGTCGAGCCCTGCGTATATTGTAAGAGGTAATTATTCGCCAAAGGAGATTTTAGGAATAATAGGACGAGTAGACATATTGATTGGTATGAGGTTGCATGCGTTAGTGTTTGCATCAATGGAAGCAGTTCCTTGCATAGGTGTTGTATATGAACAAAAAGTAGAGGGATTTGTGAATTACATAAGGCAGATGTCAGCTGGGGATGTAAAAAAGCTAGAGGCTGGTACATTATGTGAGATGCTAGATGAAGAATGTCAGCACAGGAATATGATGAAAGAATATCTTGTTAGCATAAGAAAAGAGCTTCAGGATAAGTCTATAAGAAATGCGAAACTTGCGCTGGAGTTGTTAGATAGGAGGAAAAAAAGAAGGATATGAGAAAGTGTGTAAGGATATTAGACGTTAATGTTGACGATTTAACGATGGATGGGGCTATAGATAGTATTGTTAAGCTTTTAAAAGATGATAAAAACAATATTATATGTACGCCTAATGCAGAAATTATGATGACAAGTTATAAAGATGATGAATTAAGATTTATATTAAACGAGTCAAGTATGGTTATTCCTGATGGTTGCGGGGTAGTGTTAGCGTCAAAGATTTTAGGAGTGCCTCTTAAGGAAAGAGTTGCAGGGTATGATTTAGTGCAGGGAATTTTTAAACTCAAGCTAGATAGAAAGATACGTATGTTTTTGTTAGGAGGTGCACCGCTAGTAGCAAAAAGAGCAGCGGAAAGATATGCTAATTTGGAAGGAGTAGAATTTGTAGGATATTATGATGGTTACTTTACGGAAGAAGAAGAGCCAGGCATAATAGATAGAATAAATGAGCTTGATGTAGATATATTATTAGTTGGTATGGGTGCTCCAAAGCAGGAGAAATGGATGTATAAAAATAAAGATAAACTTAAAGTAAAAATAAGTATGGGTGTTGGAGGATCTTTTGATATTATGGCAGGAGAAGTAAAAAGAGCTCCAAAGTTTTTCCGGGACAATGGATTAGAGTGGTTTTATCGATTATGTAAACAGCCAACTAGATTAAAAAGGATGTTAAAACTACCTAGATTTATTTTGTTGGTTATATATAAAAGATTAGTTAATGGATAATAATAATTTTCTTTTGCGTACAAAAATATTATAAAAATAGTGTATGGTGTGAATTTAAGCTATACGCTATTTTGTTTTTGCTGCGTACAATTATATGTATAGATTTCCCAGATAACATAAATAAATTATATAAAATGACAGTTAAAATTTTAAATTTTTTTGTAAAAACTGTTGACAATTGTAATTTAATGTAATATAGTGGAAGTGTGATCACAAAAAAGTAAAAAAATAACATTAGGAGGAGAAATATGCTTAAAAATGAAATTAATAAAAATTTTGTAGGTATATCTGAAGATATATTGCAGGATATAAATGGTGGTTTTAGGGGAAACATAAAACAAAGAATACTTGACATAATAGAAATTGTCGATGCAGTGAGGACGCTTTTTATTGATAGCAAAATAAAAAGAAGGGGTCATGATAAATTCTATAACCCTAGACAAAATTGGGTTAGTGTAGGATAAGGTCATAAGAAGGGATATGTAGGGTAGGTAGTTTTGTGTTCGGGCTAACGACCTACATATTTTCTTAATATATTTTCTGTTAAAGAGGGGCGTTAAGTTTTCGGCCAAGTTATCCAAAAAAAAGTTTATCTGGCAAATCTAACGTAATAGTGATATAATTTTATATTGTAAGTAGTAGTTATAGAAAGGATGAAATATTTTAAGTTTATGTTAGAAAAAATTAATTGCCCAGGTGATATAAAGGGGCTTAGCAAGGATGAACTAAATATACTTGCAAAAGAGATACGGGAATTTTTAGTAAAACACGTATCTAAGACGGGAGGTCACTTAGCATCTAATTTAGGAGTAGTAGAAATTACTTTGGCGTTGCACAAAGTATTTGACACACCAAAGGATAAATTTATATGGGATGTTGGACATCAAAGTTATGTACATAAAATATTGACAGGCAGGAAGGATAAGTTTGATAAGCTAAGACAGATAGATGGGATAGCTGGTTTTCCAAAGATATCTGAGAGTGAGCATGATGCGGCCAATACTGGGCATAGTAGTACGTCTATATCACAGGCGTTGGGAATGGCTAAAGCTAGAGATTTAAACAAAGAGGACAATAATGTAGTTGCGATAATTGGTGACGGAGCGCTAACAGGAGGAATATCATATGAAGCGCTAAATCATGCAGGCAAGGCCAATACTAGCTTCATAGTTGTGTTGAATGACAATGAGATGTCGATATCAAAAAATGTTGGAGGTATGCCAGAGTACCTTAACAAAATACGGACTCAGCCAATATATTTTAAGGTTAAGGAAGATATAGATGTTTTTTTAGATAAAATTCCTGCAATAGGAGAAACGGCAAAGAAAGCGTTGAAGAAAGTTAAGGGATCAATAAAGTATATGGTGATGCCAGGTATAATATTTGAAGAATTAGGGTTTAAGTACCTAGGACCAGTAAATGGGCATGATATAGGTAGTCTTCTTAAGGTATTAGAACAAGCAAAAGGCATCAAGGGACCAGTTATAATACATGCTATTACTAAAAAAGGCGAAGGATATAAATTTGCAGAGGAAAATCCTGATAAGTTTCATGGGATAGGGGCTTTTGATGTAGATACGGGAGAGACAGTATGTAAGAGAAAAGATAGTTATTCTAAGGTATTTGGAGAGAGTTTATTAGATATAGCAAGAGTTAATCCGAAGGTTGTTGCAATTTCTGCAGCAATGCCAGGAGGAACAAAAACAGATATGTTTGCAGCGGAATATCCAGAAAGATTTTTCGATGTAGGAATAGCTGAACAGCATGCAGTTACATTTGCAGCAGGTATGGCAAGTGGAGGCATGGTACCTGTGTGTGCGATATATTCATCTTTTTTTCAAAGGGCATATGATCAGATATTACATGATGTAGCTTTGCCTAATTTGCATGTAGTATTTGCAGTGGATAGAGCAGGTGTTGTTGGGGAAGATGGAGAGACGCATCAAGGTATATATGATATGTCGTATTTTAGAAATGTACCTAATTTGACAATACTTGCGCCAATTGATTATAAAGAGCTTCGTTGTATGATGGATTTTGCGATAAATGAAGTTCATGGACCCGTTGCAGTGCGCTACCCTAGAGGGAGTGGAGAAGAGGAGCTTGTGCCATATCAACCGATAGAGTATCAAAAAGGAGTAAAGCTTAGCAATGGTAACGATGTCTTTATAGTGGGGATAGGACGAATGGTTAGTGTGGCGTTGTCGGTTAAGGATAGATTAGAGAAGTTGGGTCTTAGTGTGTCGGTAGTTAATGCCAGATTTGTAAAGCCACTTGATGAAGAACTAATATGTAAAGAAGCGATTAAGTGCGATAATATTTTTTTGATAGAAGATAATGTAGAGTGTGGAGGTTTTGGAAGTGGCGTACTTGAGATGTTATCTAAAAGAAGAATATATATTAAAAATAAAATTTTTGCATGGCCAGACAAACCACTTGAGCAAGGTGCATGTGACAAATTATTTGAGAGATACAATTTGACAGACCAAGCGATAGCAAATGATATATTGAATATATTAGGAAAAGGTGTGTAATATGACAGAAAAAGAAAGACTAGATATAATTTTAGTTAAGAGAGGATTTATGCAGAGTAGAGAACGTGCCAGAGGTGCAATAATGGCGGGACATGTTTTTGTTGATGGACAAAAAGAACAGAAATGTGGTGCGAAATTTAGCATGGATTGTAGTATAGAAGTAAAAGAAAAGCAAAATCCGTACGTTAGTAGAGGTGGTCTTAAAATTCATAAAGGGATAGAGAAATTTGGTATAGATCTTTGTGATAAAATATGTATGGATATAGGAGCATCAACGGGAGGATTCACTGATTGTATGCTAAAGCATGGTGCATCAAAAGTGTATGCAGTTGATGTAGGTTATGGACAATTGGCATGGGAGCTAAGACAGGATAGTAGGGTTGTGTGTATGGAGAGAACAAATATACGATATCTTGAGCCAGAGAAGTTGCAGGAGTTAGTTGACTTTGTGTCAGTTGATGTATCATTTATTTCACTAAAGAAGGTTTTACCAAATGCAATAAATTTATCTACAAAGAATGCAAGTATGTTGTGTCTTATAAAACCCCAGTTTGAGGCTGGGCGTGATAAAGTAGGCAAGAAGGGCGTTGTAAGAGATAAGGATGTGCATAAGGAAGTGATATACGATATAGTAAATTTTGCGGTGGAAAATCATTTTAATATATTAGGACTAGATTTTTCGCCTATAAAAGGGCCAGAAGGGAATATAGAGTACCTTATATATATACAAAAAAATAGTGAGAACGAGTGTGATGTAAGTGCATTAGTGGGGAAAATAGTTGATTGTGCGCATGAGACTCTAAATTAGAAGGGGATTATTATGGATATAGGTGTATTGGTGAACGAAGCCAAGGATGAGAATAGGGTGTATACAAATTTATTATGTGATATAATAAGAAAGTATAAGCTTAATGTGTCGATAATAACGGATGGTGATAATTGTAGTATATTTGATATTATTATGTCAGTTGGTGGTGACGGGACCCTGATAAAGACTGCTAAGATTGGCGCAAAATACAATAAACCTATTGTTGGAGTAAATTTGGGTAAACTTGGTTTTCTAGCTAAGATTGATAAAGATGATATAGAAAGCTATATAAAAAGAATATCTAATGGCGATTATACATTGCAAAAGAGAAAATTGATAAATATGAATATTATAAGAGAAGGGGAAAAAGTTGTTGATGATATAGCGTTAAATGATGTTGTGGTGTCTAGAAAG
Source organism: Clostridiales bacterium (assembly GCA_017961515.1). Classification (NCBI taxonomy): domain Bacteria; kingdom Bacillati; phylum Bacillota; class Clostridia; order Eubacteriales; species Clostridiales bacterium. Next base: position 51,943 of record JAGCXC010000082.1, read on the forward strand.
TTAGTGTCTAGAGGTATTAGAATAAATACATACATAGATGATATGTTTATTAATAATTATTTTGCAGATGGAGTGATTGTTTCGACACCATTAGGATCAACAGCGTATTCTTTGTCAGCAGGTGGTCCGATTGTTGATGCAAGAGCAGATGTTTTGGTAATTACACCAATATGTCCACATTCGTTTAGTGTGAGGCCATACATAGCTTATTGCAATAGTGAGATTAAGATTACATTAGATTTAAAACCTAATCAACATGGGGTTTTGATAGTAGATGGTAGTGAAAGTTGTAGTGTTTGTCAAGATGATGTTGTTTTGATTAAGGAATCAGAAAAGTATGCAACATTTATTAATTTTGGCAATGAAAACTATTTTGATAAATTGACGAGGTGAGGGATATGTTAAGTTTCTTAGAAATACAGAACGTAGCTATAATAGATAAGATAAGTATAGAGTTTGGAGAAGGGCTCAATGTTATGACAGGAGAGACAGGAGCAGGAAAATCTATCATAATAAATTCTATAAATGCTATACTTGGGGAACGCATATCCAAAGATGTTATACGTGCTGGGGAAGAGTTAGCGAAAGTTACGGCGGTATTCTACACTAAGTCTTATAAAGTAAAAGAGATGTTAAAGGAGTTAGACATACCACTTGAGGAAGATGGAACGCTAATAGTTATGCGTGAAATTTATTTGTCGGGGAGGAATGTTTGCAGGATTAATCATAAGATAGTTACGTTGTCGGTGTTAAAAAAGATTGGCGAGTATATAATAAACATACATGGGCAAAACGATAATAAAGATTTGATTGAGGCTAAGCGACATATAGGATTATTGGATTTATTTATTGGGAAGAAGATAACAAGTCTTAGGAATGAGTATCAACAAAAACTTTGTGAATTAAAGAATGAGAGAGAAGCATTGTGTGTCCGAGTTGGCAAAAGAGAAGAGCGCGAGAGAAAAATTGATTTACTAAAGTATCAACTAACAGAAATAGAAGAAGCTAATTTAATGATTGGGGAAGATGAAGAATTAGAGAAGAAGCGTGCTATAGTAGCGAATACTGAGAAAATAAAGATGGTGTTGGCAATGACAAATGATGTACTTTGTAGTGACGGTGGGCTGCGTGATTTGGTTAAGGGTATGGCGAATAACATTGGCCAAATAGCAGATTTAGATGAGGGATATCGTAAGATATCGGAGGCTGTAAACAGTGTGTCATATCAATTAGACGATGTTGCAGATGATGTGAGATGTAGACTAGAGGATTTATTTTTTGATGAGAATGAGCAAGAAATGATAGATGAGAGAATAGATTTAATTGTACGGCTAAAACGCAAGTATGGCAGTAGTATAGAGGATATTTTAAATTATATGGATGAATGTAGAAAAAGTCTTGATGAGTTGATAAATAGTGAGGAATATATAAAAAAATCACAGCAAGAGATAGAGGCATTAAACAAGGAATTATATAGACTTTCGATGGACATGCATGATATAAGATTTGAGTATGCAAAAGTACTTCAAGAGAGGGTGACAAATGAGTTACAGGATCTTGAGATGAGAGATAGTAATTTTAGTGTAAGGGTTGATGTCGCAAAAGATATGGATGAAGACGGAATATATAATTTTAATAGTAATGGATTAGATAAGGTAGAATTTTTTATATCGACCAACAAGGGACAAAAGGAAAAACAGCTAGTAAAGATTGCTTCTGGTGGAGAAATGTCTAGGGTTATGCTTGCAATAAAGAGTATTATTTTAGATAAAGATAATTTGGAGAGTATTATATTTGATGAAATCGACACAGGAATAAGTGGTAGAGCGGCACAAAAAGTTGGAGAGAAATTGTCGGTGCTGTCAGGAATGCATCAAATAATATGTATAACACATTTGTCTCAAATAGCTACTATGGCTGATAATCACTATATAATTGAGAAAAATAGTAGCAAAGATGAAACAAAGACTAGTGTGCGAAAACTGTCAGAAGATGGTAGGACAAGAGAGGTAGCAAGGATAATTGGTGGTGCTAATATATCGGATATAACAATGAAAAATGCGAGAGAGATGATTAAAATAGCAAATGATTGGAAGCGTATCTTGCAGTAAATAATGAACAGACATTATTTGTGATTTGTTGCAAAAACATAAGAGAAAAAATATGTCAACATGATAAACTGTATATAGAATGAAGTTATAAGGCGAAGAAAATACGTCATACTAGATTTGGCATTAATAATATAAGCTGCCTACTTTTTCACAACAACCAACTCCTTCTAAACATATCATAGTTGCTTTAACTATAATCTCATTGTAACATCTTTGTATAAAAAGTTACTTTTGTAGAGAAAAATCTTCTTAGAATGAGCGGGCATTATCAGGTATATTTGATATTAATTTCCCAATATCTTGATCAATTAATATCATTATTGTAGCATAATACTTTGTAGAGTTGTTTTGTGTAGACAAAAAATTAATTTTGACAAGTTGTAGTACAGTAAATTATAATATCTTGGTAAAAAATATTTTATAAGGAGTAGAGCTATGGAAGGGATAAGACTTAATTCATACATAGCCCGATGTGGTGTTGCATCGCGCAGGAAGGCGGATTGTTTAATACGGGATGGGCATGTCTTTGTAAATGGAGAAAAAGTGTCAGACATGGGCATTAAAGTTACAACAAAGGATGTTGTTAAAGTTGACGGGAAGATCATAAAAATGCCATGCGACAAAGTTTATATATTGCTAAACAAGCCTACTGGGGTTATAACTTCTTGCAAAGACCAATTTGATAGACCTACTGTCATTGATATTGTAGGAGATATCGGTGTTAGGCTTCATACAGTAGGCAGGCTAGATTATGATACATCGGGGCTAATCATTTTAACTAATGATGGGGAACTTACTAATATGTTGACACATCCTAAGTATCATGTTGAAAAAACATATGTAGCAAAAGTTAAGGGACAATTGACTAATCAGGATGTATATCAACTTGAAAATGGAATAGTGATAGATGATGAATATAAAACCTTGCCAGCTAGAATAAAAATTCTACAGAAAAATAAAGATACTACTAGAGTGAAAATTGTTATTAGAGAAGGGAAAAATAGACAGATAAGAAAAATGTTTAAAAACATAGGACACAAAGTGCTTTTACTTGAGCGAGTACAGATAGGGAATATAAAAATAAACGATTTAAAAAAAGGAGAGTTTAGATATTTAAGTAAACAAGAAGCATATGGGATAATAAAACCCCTAAGTATATCATAAATAGTGGGTATAAGGCAATAAGTAAATTCAACAATAAAAGGTCATGATATCAAGAATATTTTGTTGACATCAACAGCAATACTATGATAAAATTTTACATTGTAGGAGGTTTATTTATAAAAATGTCATAGTTTGCATAATAATGGTTATGCTTTAAGGGCAGTTTGTAGGACTGTCTGCTTTTGTTGAGCAGATGATTGAAAAATTGAAGTTTAAATTTGCGACTCATGGTGTGTATTTATATTAATGGGAGCGTTAGTTGCTGCCGTAAGCGAAAGTCGATGAGGGGTCGTCAGACGAAGTAAAGACACATGGGAGGAATATTAATGTCAGATTTTCAAGAAAACCTAACGGAGAGAGAAAACTTAAAGCTTAAGTTATATTATCATCGTATGGATAATAAATATGATGAATGGAGTGCTCTAGTTTGGATTGAAGGGTCAGAGTGTAGGAAAGTTAATTTTTTTGAAGATGCTGAGAGTTGTTCGTATGGGAGGGTAGCTAAATTAGAATTGGAAAATCTAGGGAAACAAAACAAAATATTTTTTGCTATAGGCAAACTTGATAGGAATGACAAATTTATAGAAAGAGAATGTGAGGATGATAGGTTCGTGTTAGGTACGGATGCTGATGAAAATGGATGTATAGAAGCTTACGTTATACACGGGAAAAAAGAGTTGCAAAAAAAAGAAAGAGACCTAGTTGTCAATATGCACTATAGACGGTGGCGTAGGGACTACAAAGACTGGGATGTGCATACATGGATAAATGGAAAGAAAGAAGATGTAAAGTTTGTAAATGAAGAAGATCCATATTGGAAAGTAGCAAAATGTAAGTTGAGTGGAGTTAAACCAGCGGATAAATTTGGCTTTATAATCAGGAAAGGTGGGAACAAGTGGTCAGACAGGGAGTGCAGGGAGAAGGCTGTAAACTTGAGAAGTTATGACAGAGATGGGGTTGTAGACATATATATGGTGCAAAATATTCCCAAAATAGTGTATAACAGGCCTATTTTAGTTAATTTTCATTACAAAAGATATGATGACGACTATGATTTGTGGAATATATGGGTTTGGAAGAAGTTTAAAACAGATGTAACAATAGAAGAGCCAGGATGTGGTATAGCTTTTGTGAACTATGATGATACATATGGTAAGGTAGGAGGGGCAAGTGCGGGGAAGGTTGCAACTTTTATATTGGAACCAAATGAAAATATAGAGAGTATAGGGTTTTTGATAAGAAAAGATAATTGGATAGATAGAGACATTGACCAAGACAGGTTTGTAAGATTGGAAGATATACTAAGGATGCAAAAAGAAGGCAAAGTGGACATATATTTAGCTCAAGGTGACTTAAACATTGGATTTGGAGAAAGAGAGATAGATTTGTCACCTAGGATAGTTGATGCTACATTTAGATATCCAATGGATAAGGGTAAAATAAAGACAGTTTATGTTGAGTTAAATAAAAAATTATATGAGGAAATAAGTAGCAGAGAAATGGATAATGCGCTAGTTGCACCATTTGTATTGGAAGATGAAAAATCAGAGGTTGTTCCTATAAGTAGTGTACAATATAGAGGAGAAAAAAGGGAAGAGAGAGATAAAAGGCGGTTTTTTAGGATAAACTTAAAAACAGAGGGAGATAGTTATAAGTTAGAACCATTTAAAAAGCATTACAGATTAAGACTAACTGGCTACAAGAGTAGATTTATATCATTAAGAAAGTTGTATGATCATACTGAATATGTAAAGAATATTACATATGACGGGGATGATTTGGGTGTTACATATAAAAAATGGAGGAGTAAATTTAGAGTTTGGGCACCTGAAGTTGAGAGGGTGGAGCTTTTGTTATACGATAAAGACACAGGAAGTTTGCCAGTAAAGGTCAAAGATTTAAGAAGATCAAAGGGTGGGACCTGGCGTACTAAAGTTAGGGGAAATTTAAAAGGAATGTTTTACAAATACAGAGTATATTCAGGAACACAGATGGTTGAAACAATAGATCCATATGCTAAGGCGGCGGGGATAAATGCTGAAAGAGGAGCAATAATAGATTTTAAGGATACGAATCCAGAGGGGTGGGGTGATGTGGCCATACCTAAATCTGGTGAAATAACAGATGCTATTATTACAGAAATACATGTAAGGAATTATAGTATAAAAGAAAGTTCAGGTGTTAGTAAAAATAACAGGGGTAAGTTTTTGGGTTTGACGGAGAAAGGAACGACTACATCGGATGGAACTAGTACATGTTTATCGCACATAATAGAAGAAGGTTATACTCATGTCCAGATAATGCCTATAGCCAAGTGTGGTACCTTAGATGAAACACGAGCAGAAAGGCAGAGTAATTGGGGCTATGATACAATACATTTTATGGTGATAGAGGGCACGTATTCAACAGATCCGCATGATCCTGTAGCAAGGATAAAAGAATTTAAAAAGATGATACAAACGTTTCATGCGAATGGTATAAGAGTGGTTTTGGATGTTGTATTCAATCACACGTACAAGACACAATTTTCAAATTTGAATATATTAGGGCCTAAGTATTTTCATAGAGTAAGGGGAGAGCAAGAGGAATTCTCTAATGCAACTAATTGTTCAAATGAGATAGCATCAGAACGCAAAATGGTACGAAAGTATATATTAGATACAGTTAAGTATTGGGTAAATGAATTTAAGGTGGATGGCTTTAGATTTGATGTGATGTATTTAATAGATAAAGATACCATGAATGAAATAAGGGAAGAAATAAATAAAATAGATCCAAGTATACTAGTATATGGAGAAGGTTGGGGAGCAGAAACAGACACCACTATATCTCAAGAAGAGTTGGCGCAAAGAAGAAATGCGTACAAAATGCCAGGTATAGCATTTTTTAGTAATGAGGCGTCAGCTGCGATAAAAGGAAGTTTTGATGGAACTGATCGAGGTTTTGCATTAAAGGGTGAAGGGATAGCAGATAAGGAATATAGGCTAAAGAAGGGGATTGTGGCGGATACGTACCATCCACAGTTGGGTAATGACTATGATAGAATAAAACCAAATCAAGTTGTAAATTATGTAGGAGTGCATGACAATCTTACATGGTGGGATAAAATATGTGTATCAGTAAATGATGCGTGTGAAGCAGTAAAAAGGAAAATGTATCGTCTGGGATATGCTATTTTATTTACTATGCAAGGAGCACTAGTTGTACCAGAGGGAGATGAATTTTTGCGTACTAAGGATAAAAATAATAATAGCCATAATTTAGGAGATAGAATTAATGGAATAGATTGGAATAGAAAAAGCGAATACAAAGAAGACAGTAACTATATAAAAGGATTAATAAAAATGAGAAAGCAACATAAAGGATTTAGAATAAATGATCCAGATGAGATAAGAAAGAAAGTTAGATTCATGGATAATTTGCCAGATAAAGTTATAGGATATACAATAACAGATCACGCAAATAAAGATGTATCTAACAGGATAGCAGTAGTGCATAATGGTGGATGGAGAGAAGAGGTAATACGACTTCCGCAAAATGGTTGGTCAGTTATAGTAAACGATAAAAGTGCTGGTGTTGAAGAGATAGAAAGAGTTAACGGAGATAAAGTACGAGTATTAGCTCATTCTAGCGTAGTATTAGTAGATAAATGTGAGAAAGTGTGATGTGTGGTATAGTTTTGTATTCGATAATATATTTGCTCTGGGATTATTGCCAGAGCATTTTTTGCCTTAAGTTTTATTTATTATGTGACCTCCTTACTTACCTACACCTCAAATTTTTGCCATAAAATTCTCGATGTATAAGTTTTTTGTTTAAACAATAGGGTTTTTTTGGCAATTAATGTCCCGATTATACAAGTTAGGAAACGATAGTCATGCTAGGAATAAAGGTAAAGAAAAAGATTGTAATTGCCGATATCCATTAGCAACTAGAGAAGTATACTTTTCTCGAGATACGGACATTTCTTGGAGAAAAAATTCCATGTTTACATAGATTATTTTTAGTGATAGGGGGTAGAAATGTATGGATTCGGAATTATCTAAGAGATTGCAAGAAATATTCGAAGCAAAACATGATGATGATATTGATGAAGAAGAGAATTAAGAAAATGAAGAAAAAAAAGTTTTACCTAAGAAATTATCATTTTTGAATTCTAAGGAAGGGAAAAATTTATCATTAAAGGATGCGCTGGATCGTATTGCAGAAAGAAGTGATTTGGAAGAGAAGTCTGATGAGAGAGAAGAAGCTAGAAATAATTATGTTAACAGTGATGAATACAAAAAGGCAGCAGAATTAGAAGAGAAAGTAAATAAGAAATATGAAGAGGTTTTAGCTGCGTATGAATCACCATCGATAACAGATGATGAGTATGAAGCGCTATTGGCAGATTATGAGAAGTTATTAGAGGAGAATGATAAGGTACATGACGAGTTAATGGAAAGTGAAGAGTGGGAAAAGTATAAAGATGTTTTGGCTAGTGATTTAGCAAAAGAGCTAATTGAAAAAATGAAAGATAGAGATATATCAAAAGGGCTTGAAGAAAATCCTTTGGAGGAAGAAATAAAAGAAGAAGTCAAATTAGAAATTGAAAAGGAAATAAGAGAGAGCGAGGATATAGCTAATCAGAAGGATTCAGAGATATTGACAGAAAATATAGAGGTGCCCGAAGAAAAGCGCGAACAGAAAATTGTGGAAAGTGTAAACCAGAAAGATGAATTGTCAAAGGAAGAAATAAATAAAAGAGATGAGATAAATACCCCAGAAGAAACAAAAGAAGAGATAACAAACACACAAGATATAGATAATCTGGAACAAATAAATAGATTGGAAGAGATAGAGGCGAATGCTATAGATGAGGACAAAGAGCAGATGGATCCATTACAAAAGGCTGCAAAAAGCATGTCAGATGCAGTGAAAGAATTAGGGGAAAATATAAGGCTTTCAAATAAAGGTGAATTTGTAAAATTGGATGAAATGTTGGACATAAAAAAAGTGGAGAAAAAGGAATTTAAGCCTGAAGAAATAGATAAGAACAAGGAAATATTTAAGACTAATATAGAGGTAAGCCCGGGAATAGAAAAGATATTAGAAAAGTTAAGAAGGAAAAATGAGGAGGTAACCAAGGAAAATAAAGAAATAGGGAAAATAAAACGTCCAATAGAAGTGAGTAGTTTTGAAAAAGGGAATGATAAGCAGAAAGAGGTAATAGTAAAACAAACAGAAATGCCAAGGCAGGCAGTTGAATACGTTGAGATGCAAGATGAGGCAATGGATGTAAAAAAGGAGAATGTGAACGTGGAAGGATATGGTATAGAAAGTGAGAAAAAACTTCCTCGTATAGATAGTGCTATTTCCCTTAATGATATTTTAGAAGATTTAAATGGGATTTCAACACGAAATAAAATAGAAAAAGTGAAGAATGATTTAGAGTTAACAGTTGGAATTATAGAAGAGAATAAAGCGATAGCGACAGGAAAAGTAGTTCCAAATGGGATATCTAAAGAAGAGGATATGGGTATGACAAAAAATGTAGGTTATGAAAATGAATATACTAATTTTAAAGAAGAACCAGGAGAGAATAGATGGCAGAGAAGATGTAGACAGGAAATAAATATAGTGGACAAGAAGACAGTAGCTTTACAGATAGTAAATGAGTTTAAACGTAATCTAAATGATATGAGTGATGTTAAAAATTTCAATATAGTATGTTTACCTGATGGGAAATATAGATTGCAAGTAGAGAAAGCAGATAAAGCCCAGGTAGATACCTATTATATAGATAGGGATGAATTTTTGAATGCGGAAGGTAAGTATAAATTTGGAGAGGCTAATAAGGAAGAGCTAAAAGAGTTAAACAACAGAGAAAGTTTTATAACATCGAAATTGCCTACTGAAATAAACAAATTGAATACTTATAGTAAATCGCTTGAAGAGATGAAGAATGTTATGGGGAAATATGTAGAAGATGGTGATAAGGTAATAAGAAGAAAGAGCGGAAAAACGGATGAGTTGGTGAAAGAAGGAGAAGGACAGTATCCTAAGAGCAGAAGAGGAGACAAGTTTAAAGAGAGAGAGAACTTAGTAGATAACATAGGTAAAGATGGTAATGTGGAGAAGATTATAACGTATGTGAAAAATAGGCAAATGGAGAAGGAAAAACTAGCTGAACAGAAAAAGGGAATGGAAATGTCACTGTAGGAAAAGGGGAGATGAAATAATGAAGGAAAGAACAAATAGAGGAGAAATAATTAAGAAAGGTTTTGAAAATATTGCAGAGGCAGGGAAAGCACAAGTAAAAAAAATAAAGGAAAATATGGCGAACAAAAAAGAAGAGAGAAATAGAAAAAACGAAGAATGGAAGAAAAAAGAAGAGAGATATAAAAGGATAAATGCGGAACTGGAAAAACAACGTAAAGGGAAGGATATAAAAAAAACAGGAGAAGAAATGATACATGCCGAAAATGAGTGGGAAGAGAAGAAAAAAGAAGAGGTATATGCAATATATACTAAATGGAGGGTAATGGAAAAATCGGCGGATAAAAAAGGTGCAAATAAGTTCTATTCAGAGAATAAAGAAAAAATAAATATATGCAAAAATTTAGAGGGAAAAGCAGAGAAAAGTAAAAAGAAGTTTATAGAAAAATCTATCAAATATATTAATAGTATTAAGGAAAAGGACAGAGATGATGATAGTAACATAAAAATCATTATTGAAATGTGTCAAGAAGAACATATAACAGAAATAAAAAAAGGCTTGAATAATAATAAAAAATATTTTCTAGAAGCATTAGGTGAAATGGATATGGAAAATAAGGAACAAGGAATAAGTGAAGAAGAAATACAAGAGTGGGAAGAGGAGATGGAGGAAAGTGCAAGAGAAGCACAAAAGAATACGGAAAAAGAGAAGCAGAAAGTAGAGGACAAAGAGATAAGGCAGTGGGCAGAAGGGATTATGGAAGAGAACATGTCAGGTATAAATGATAATCTATTTAAGATAGATGAAGGTATAGGATTAGAAAAAGCAGAGGAAAAGAAAGAGCAAGGAATAAGTAAAGAAGAAATGGAAGAGTGGAAGGAAGAGATGGAGAAAAGAGCAAGAGAGGCACAAAAGAATACGGAAGAAGAGAAACAGCGCGTGAAGGGAAAAGAGCAAGTGCAATTACAGGCTAGTGTACAAGAGGCGGAAAGTAATAAAATTTTAGAAGCAGTAGAAGAAATAAAAAATGCATATGACAGTGTATATGCTTATGATGCACAAAAGGAACAGATAATAGATGCATTAGGAAAGTATAGTGATGAAGATAAAGAGAAAATAATTAAAGAAATTAGTTTAAGAGGAAAAGATCAGGGAAATTATGGATCAATACAACATATAATAGCTGGTAGCAAAGAGTATGGAGAACTTATGCAAAGTATTTCGGATGATAAAAATAAAACACTTAAATCTCAAGACGAATTACATACTATAAAACAAGAGATGGTTTCCAATGTTGTTTCAAGAGAGACTCCTATAGAAGTTTCTTTCGTTGAAAGATTAGGAAAAGAATTGAAAGATCATGAGGGAGTGGAGCTTAGTGTTGATTACATTGAAAAACCAGAGGAATTTGATAAAAAAGTTTTGGATACTACTAAGAATATAAATAATGGGAAATATTTAAAGAAAGCTCAAGGGGAAATACAGAAAGAGAAATTGACTTTGAAAATGATAGATCTTGGCAAGAAATTTGTTTTAGATTATGACGTAAATCCACCGAATGAAGTACATGTTTTTATAGATAAGGATGTAATAAAGATACAAATTTTAAAAGATGAAGAAAAAGAAGCAGAAGAGTATTCGTTAAATAGTAGTGGGAAATTTGAATTTATAGGGATGGAAAAGAAAAGGGAGATTGATAAAAAAAGAGCAATAAAGTGTATTGTGGCAGAAGATGGGAAAATTAGGAACGGTGTAGCAGAAGGAAAGGGATTTAGATTTTGGGAGAAAACAAGGTATAAAGCAGGGGATATTGACATAGAAGACAAATTAAAAAATAGTATAAAATTTTTAAATAAGCAAATGGAGGTATTGGAAAAGGAAGATGTTATAGGAAAAGATTTTACTAAATACGCAAAAGATGCGGTAGATAAAATAAATATAAAAGATAATGTTTTAAAAAATGCAAAAGAAGCAAGTAAATCTTTTCATGAAAATGTTGTAAGAAATATACAAGGTGATATAGTAAGGAAGCAAGAAAGTAAAGATATGGCCTTTTTGAATCAGAATGGATTAGATATTAATGAAGCTTTTTATAGCTTAGTGAAAAATGCAGCATCTAATGTAATATTAAGAGATAGTATGGAAGAATTAATGAAATGTAATGTTAGAGATTTTAATAGTGAAAATGAGTATTTTAAAAAAGGGATGACCCAATTATTTGAAAAAAATTTTGTTATTGACGATAAAAAACAAGTGTTGGGGATTTTGTGTGAAGCCTTGAAAGATAATGAAAAGGAATTAAACATGGTACGGGATTTTGTTACAAAAGGAAAATGGAAAAATGATGGTCTTGAAAATATTATGGATATAAATATTTCCCGAAATAAGGATATATTAAAAAGTAGAGCGGAGCTAGAATCAGTTGATATTATGGGAAAAATTAGCATGGGCAATGAAAGTTTGGAGAAAAAATTCAATATAGAGAAAGTAGAAGAAAATATCAATAAGAATAATAAAATGAATAAAGATCGTTCTAAGGGGTTGAGAAGAGAGTAAAATAAAACAAAATTAAAGAATGAATTGCAAAAAAAAGAGGTGAGAGCTCTTTCGTTTTTGCAATTTAGAATAAAAATATAGTTTAATTAAAATTTTTTTATTTTTTTGAATTATAATCCTTGTTAGATAAGGGTTTCAAAGAAAGAGAAAAAATTTTTTGTTTTTTCTACAAAAAACGACAAATTTCGCAAATAACCTGGAATATAATGTACATAAACGGTAAAATATGTAAGTCACCCCCTACATATTCTACAATATTCAAAAAGCTTAAATTTAATTTCGGGAGGAATCTGTATGGAGAAAGAAAAAATAAAAGTGCTTATTGCTAATGAGAATAGGACTTTTACAGACATTGAAGAAGAATTCTTGACGGGGCAGGAAGATATGGAAATTGAGTTGTTTTTGGGAAATGGTATAGAGATATATGAAGAAATTTTGAAGAGGGAACCAGATGTAGTAATTATGGATGTAGTTATGTCATATATAGATGGATTGGAAGTTTTGAATAGATTACAAGATCAAGGTTTAGATAAAAAGCCTATTTTTATAATTGTATCTGATATTAAAGAGAATGCTGTTATAGAGAAAACTATTAATTTAGGTGCGAAGTATTATCTTGTTAAGCCAGTAAATATGAAAGTGCTATGTGCTAGAATTAGAGGATTATATCATTACGATAGAACAGGACGTAAATGTTTAAATACACTAAATGACGAGGAAATAAAGACGCTTATAAAGTTACAAGAAAAAGTTACTAATATTATGTGTGCACTTGGTGTACCAGCACATATAAAAGGTTATAGATATTTAAGAGAAGCAATTATTACGGTTATAGAAGATATCAACATATTAAATTCGATAACTAAATCGTTGTATCCAGCTATAGCTCAAAAATACAATACTACACCTAGTAGAGTCGAAAGATCAATAAGACACGCAATAGAAGTAGCATGTCAAAGAGGTCAAATTGAGGTTATGGAAAATATATTCGGTTATACAATAAATAGTGGTAAAGGGAAACCTACGAATTCGGAATTTATTGCAATGATAGCTGATAAGCTTAGACTAGAGATGCAAAAATATGAATTTTGATTTGGTGTCTTCCAGTGTATAAGGACATAGGAAGACGTCAAATTTTTATATAAAAAAATATTTGGTATATTAAAGAAAATAGAGTTTTAAAAAATCAAAATATTATAATGAAAATTTATGTATTTGTTAGTTATGTGATGATACAAGGAGTATGGACGATCCTATTTCGTATAATAAATGATATTGATCATTTTTAGGTTTTGATTTGCTAGGGATATTAAGCTATAATTATCTTTGTTTGAAAGAGTTGTTTCGGGGTGTGGCGCAGTTGGTAGCGCGCTTGGTTTGGGACCAAGATGCCGGGGGTTCAAGTCCTCTCACCCCGACCATTTTTTTTATTATAAATTCAATAATTTTATGATAAGTAAAAACCGCAGGGTTTGCGGGGTTGGCTCGTGTGGGCTTAGCACATTGGTTCTATCGAAGGGAAATCAATTGTTTATATAAGTAGTGCAAAAGTAAGCCCTTAAGCTTCACACCGAGGGTTTTAAGTCAAGAATTTGAGGTGTAGGTAAGGGATGATGTTTAAGTGTTAAATGTGGCCTGAACATATTTTCGGTAAAGGTATGTTGAAGTTGGTATGTGCTTACTGAAGTAAGGGAAAGTGAATTTGCTATTTTTTAATTTTTAGGAAAAAGTTTTCATATACTACAGAATTTTCAGTATTTTACGATACAGTAATTACAAAAAATGTTGTTGAACAGATTTGTATACTGTATGTGTTCTTGTGTTTTTTTGATCTTGACAAAAAAATGAGATTTTGGTATCATGTGTATGTTATAAATGTGCGTTATGCTGAATTTGAGTCTCATGTATCTACGTTTTTGGATTGTAAGTTTTGTTGTTAGGAATTAAGGAATTATCAAAAAAGATCCGTTTAGATGAAAACGTAGGTGTCATGCAAATTTGTGGTAGATTTTTAAAAATAAAGACTTATTGTGTAATTAGCAGGGAAATGAGGAGTAGATGATGGCTAAATCAAAAGTGGTATATATCTGTCAGAAATGTGCGTATGAGACATCAAGATGGCTTGGGAAATGTCCTTCTTGCAATCAGTGGAATACTTTTGTTGAGGAGGCAATAAGCAAGAACTTGAAGCAAGTATCGCCCAGTGTGATTGGAGTTAGACCTTTTAAAATAAATGAAATAGAGATAGATAGTGAAGAAAGGTACAAAACAGGGATATCGGAGTTAGATAGAACGTTAGGTGGAGGACTGGTTAAGGGTTCATTGGTATTGGTAGGCGGTGATCCGGGAATAGGTAAGTCTACATTGATTCTTCAGCTATGTGAAAAGGTAGCGGTTGAGGGAAAAGTTTTATATGTATCAGGTGAAGAATCGGTAAATCAGATAAAGTTGAGGGCTAACAGACTAGGGGTAGTAAACGACAATTTACTTATGGTATCAGAGACTAGATTTAATGTAATTGAGGTCCTTATAAATAATGAAAAGCCGAAAGTTTTAATTATAGATTCAATACAGACTATGTATAATGATGAATTAACGACAGCGCCAGGTAGTGTAGGCCAAGTAAGAGATGTGACGTGTAGGCTCATGAATATGTCAAAGAGTGAAGGCATATCTACAATTATAGTAGGGCATGTTACAAAGGATGGTGCGATAGCTGGTCCTAGAGTTTTAGAGCATATGGTTGATACGGTATTATATTTTGAAGGAGAGAGAAATTTAACATATAGGATATTACGAGCAGTGAAGAATAGATTTGGATCAACAAACGAAATAGGAATGTTTGAAATGAAAGAGGAAGGATTGGTGGAAGTAAAAAATCCTTCTGAAATAATGTTGGCAGGGAAGCCGGCCAATGCTGCTGGGTCAGTGGTAGTATCTAGTTTAGAGGGTACCAGATCTATGTTAGTTGAAGTACAGGCACTTATTACAAAAACAGCGTTTGGTTTATCGAGGAGGACGGCAACGGGAGTAGATTATAATAGGGTCAATATGCTAATTGCGGTATTAGAGAAAAAAATAGGGATGCCTCTTAGTAGTTATGATGCTTATGTAAATGTAATAGGTGGGCTAAAGATAGATGAAACAGCGTGCGATCTTGGTATAGTGGCAGCGATAATGTCTAGCTTTAAGAATGCATCAGTTGATGGGAAAATAGTATTTGTAGGAGAGGTTGGTTTAACAGGAGAGGTAAGAGCAGTTAGCCAGGTAGAAAAGAGGATAATAGAGGCAGAGAGATTAGGATTTGATATGGTTGTTGTTCCGCTTTCTAATGTGAAGGTATTAGACAACAAAAATATTAACATAAAGGTAAAAGGAATATCTAATGTACAAGAATTGATAAATATAATTTTATAAGGGGTGATATGTATGGCAGAGTCGGACATGATGGAAGTGTTAAAAATATTAGCACCAGGAACACAGCTAAGAGATGGATTAGAGAACATTTTAAACGCAAAGACAGGAGCCTTAATTGTTATAGGAGATTCTCAGGAAGTACTGTCGCTGGTGGATGGAGGGTTTTATATAAATAAGGATTACTCTCCGACGTATATATACGAGCTAGCAAAAATGGATGGTGCGGTTATATTGAGTAAAGATTTAAAAAAGATTTTGTACGCAAATGCCATGTTAATTCCCAATTCTACTATACCTTCGGAGGAGACAGGTACGAGGCACAAGACTGCGGATAGGGTTGCAAAGCAAACAAGAGAGCTTGTTATAAGCATATCATCCAGAAGAAGTATTATAACTTTATATAAAGGTAATAAAAAATACATATTGAAGGATGCAGCAAGTGTACTAACTAGAGCGAACCAGGCGTTGCAGACGCTGGAAAAATATAAGACAGTGCTAGACAATTCGCTAACAGCCCTAGGAAGATTAGAGTTTGAGGATGAAGTTACATTAGAGGATGTATTAAAGAGTTTTCAGCGTGTAGAAATGGTGTCAAAGATGGCGTCGGAGATAGAGGGCTATATATGTGAGCTGGGAACAGAAGGAAGGTTAGTGCAAATGCAACTTACTGAACTTATGAATAATGTAGAGGATGAAGAATTGCGATTAATAGATGATTATATGATTGAAGATGCAGGGACTACTTCTATTGATTACAAGATGAGTTTGAAGAGATTTTCATATGCAGAGCTTATGGATTTAGCTAATATAGCGAAGGTGTTTGGTTATACATATTCTGCAAACTTAGATACACCAGTTTCACCAAAGGGATACAGGCTTCTTTGTAAAATACAAAGATTACCTCATAATATTGTTAACAATTTAGTGGAAAGATTTTCTAGCTTCCAGTCTATACTAAATGCGAGTGAAGATGAGCTAGATGATGTTGATGGTATAGGAGAAATGAGAATCAAAGCAATAAAAGATGGTTTACAACAATTAGGTGAACAGTTGTTATTGGAAGATAAAAGACTAAAGATTTAAAGAAGGATGATTAAATGTCGTATGTAGCGCTTTATAGAAAATGGAGACCGTTAATATTTGAAGATGTAGTAGAACAAGAGCACGTTGTGCGCACTCTAAAGAACACTGTAAAGACAGGGCGGGTTGCGCATGCGTATCTTTTTTGCGGTACGAGAGGTACAGGGAAAACTACTATGGCGAAAATTTTCTCTCGTGCAGTTAATTGCCAAAATCCGGTGGATGGGAATCCTTGTAACGAGTGTAGTGTGTGTAAAGGGATATTAGATGGAAGTAATATGGATGTAATAGAGATAGATGCTGCATCTAATAACAGTGTGGATAATATAAGACAGATACGTGATGAGGTTTTGTATACACCGTCGCAGTCTAAATATAAAGTTTATATAATAGATGAGGTACACATGTTATCAACTGGTGCATTTAATGCGTTACTAAAAACGTTAGAAGAACCACCAGGGCATGTTATATTTGTGTTAGCTACAACAGAGTCACATAAGCTGCCAGCGACTATATTATCTAGATGCCAGAGATTTGATTTTAGACGAATATCATTAGATAGTATTGTTGCGAGGTTAGACAGAATAGTAGAAAATATGGGTGTTTCGTGCGAAGAAAGTGCGTTAAGATTAATAGCTAAAGTTGCTGATGGAGCTCTAAGAGATGCTATAAGTATATTGGATCAATGTATATCACTGAATCAAAATGGAATAAAGTATGATGAGGTGCTAGAAGTTGTGGGTATAGCAACAACTGAGTTTGTGTTAAACATTGTAGATGCTATGATAAATAAAGATATTGTTAGTATTGTAAGAGAGCTGGATGAACTGGTCACTGAAGGTAAAGATGTGCTACAATTTTTGAGGGAACTTATTAAATATTTTAGGGATATGTTGATATGTAAAGTAACAAATAAGCCAGAAGATATAATAGATGTGTCTAGTGATGTGCTAATAAGGCTTAAAGAAAGTTGTAAAGAATTAGAGACAGAAACAATTGTGTTTATAATAAAGGAGCTTTCTTTATTAGAGGGGAAGTTAAAGTGGACTAAAAATCAAAGAATTTTGCTTGAGGTATCATTAATAAAAATATGTGAAGATAATTTTGTTAATGATGATATGAGCCTTGAAGATAAAATAAGTGCGCTTGAGACAAAGCTTAACCAGGTTGTAAGAGATGGAGTTAGGGTTAAAACAACGACAGGTGAAAGTAAACCGTTACCTAAAAAATCTTTGACTTCGCCGCCTGTGGCTAAAAAGAGGACAATAATGACTGCAGGGGAAGAATATGATGGTTGGGACTATATAGTGAATATGATAAAGAAAGCAAAAAAAATGGCGTTGTGGTCGTACATAGTGGATAGTAAAGCATTTATATTAGATAGTGATACAGTTGGTATAGTATTTAATAATTCAACGTCTTACGAGATGGCAAAAAAATACGAAAACCTTAGTGTAATAAAAGAGTGCATAGATAAAAGAGAAGGAAGAGATGTTATAATAAAAACTGTGTACAAAGATATGGAAGTGAAAGATAGTGCTTATGGGAAAAAGACAAAAGAAGATTTCGTGAGTAAGGCAAAGAGTATAGCAAGTGCTCATGATATAGAAATAAATATAGTAGATGATTGACTGCTCCCCATGATTAAACTCAGGGGATTCACACTCGTTTGTAAGATAGAAAGATGAGTTAGAGAGATAAAAGACGTAATTTCAATTGATATTATGAAAAGAGGTTGTGTTTTGGAAGAGTTGAATATAGAACTTATGGATACAGAGTGGCCATTTGAATATATTGATCACGATAGAGAAGTTGTAAGAGCAATTGTTTTTGATGATAAGGGTTTGTATTATTTTGTTAAGGCAAATCGTGATGATGAGTTAGGTAAAGTATCTTGGATTGAAACGTCGGGTGGTGGAGTAGAAAAGGGAGAAGATCTTTTATCTGCTATCAAACGTGAGCTTAAAGAAGAATTGGGTGTAGAAGTGAGTATTATACAAAAAATAGGTGTCGTTAGCGATTATTATAATGTACTACATAGGCATAACATAAATAACTATTATCTTTGTAAGGTGTGTTCATTTGGAGAGAGGAGTTTGACTAAGGCTGAAATGGATGATTTCCATTTATGCACGTTAAAATTTAATTATAATGATGCGGTAAGTGCATATAAGGAGTATAGTGGGACTAGATTGGGTAAACTTATTGTAAATAGGGAATTGCCAATATTAAAAAGAGCAAAAGAAATTATTAATATAATAGAAAATTAAAGGTTTTTGGGCTTAATATTAAAAAAGTGAAATATATTTAAAAATTTATGACCCAAAAAGCAAAAAATATATTTTTTACCCTTGCAAAG
The DNA here is from genome assembly GCA_017961515.1 of Clostridiales bacterium. Lineage (NCBI taxonomy): Bacteria > Bacillati > Bacillota > Clostridia > Eubacteriales > Clostridiales bacterium. The sequence continues at coordinate 70,829 of JAGCXC010000082.1, forward strand.
CAATAACAAATGTGGTAAAATTCTTCTTAAGGATGTTGGAAGTGCTTCTTGTAATTTTAGTAGTATTGGAATTCTTTGGAATTATTTAGCCTTCTAGAAGGAACTTGTTTTTAGCTATAATTTAAGAAAGGAATGTCGATAATGTGTTTGTTTATTATTGACAGGTGTTTTGTTTTGTGGTAGTTATCACGGATCTTATGGGAAGTTTCATTTGTTTGATGGTCTGTGTTTTTATTAGTTATTGGTATTTTGTTAATATGTTTTACAATTTTTGAAAGCAAATAAAATGAGGAGTGAAAAAATGATCTTTGCAGAGAATTTTAAAAAGTTGAGAAAAGAGAAACAAATAACACAGCAAGTCATAGCAGATTATTTGGGAATTACAAGACAGGCTATAGCGGCCTATGAAAAAGGTAAGAGAGAGCCTAATCTGAATATGATTGTGAAAATAGCTGAGTTCTTTGAGGTATCAGTAGATTTCTTATTGGGAGTATCACAATTAAGATTGGCAAATGCTCAAATAATTAGTGATAATATAAGGATGATACAAGGGCAAAGAACATATGAAGAGTTGGCTGCTGATATTTTGGAAAAAACAGGAGCTGAGTTTTATCCAGAGTTGATAAGGATGTACGTGGAAGATAAGATGTTGCCAAATTCCGAGACAATAAAGGAGTTTGCAAGATATGCAAAAGTTAGTGAGGCATTTTTCTACAACAAAAATACACCTGAAACTTTAGAAGAACAGAGAAGACTTTTCATTAAGCAGAATAGAAGAAAGATGGATTTTCCTGTTATGTTCTCACCAGATACTATGACTTCTGCAGCTGTAGATGATAATAGTATAAAAAATTAATAGGTCAGGGTATAGGATCCGTGGCAGCTTACACTCTATGTAGAAGGAGAGGGAAAGGAGTGAAGGCTGTCTTTGGGTGCGTTCTAAAAAAGGTGAGGTAAGTCACAGGATAATTTTTTTAAAAAAAAGTAAGTTTTTGCAAAGTAAGAAGAGAGGGAAGTGATTTTTATGGTAGAGTTTGAACAGTTAAGATTAGAGAATACTGCATTAGAGGAAGATATAAACAAGTTGGGTGTTTCCCTTTGAATTAGATAAGATGAAGGAAGAGTTAGAGGAGTTAGAACATAAAACAATGGAAGTTAACTTTTGGGATGATATAGAAAATTCTCACAAGATACTTCAGAAGATAAAAAATAAAAAGAGCAAGATTGAAAGAATGAACAAAATTAAATCTAAGTGGGAAGATATATTTGTTCTCATAGATTTAGGGCAAGAAGAGGAAAATAAGGATATTTTAAAAGAAGTAGAAGAAGAAATGTCTTCATTAAAAGAGATGATTGAGGATTTACATTTAGAAGTTTTACTTTGTGGAAAGTATGATAAGAACAATGCTATTTTGACGTTACACGCAGGAGCTGGAGGTACTGAAGCATGTGATTGGGTTTCAATGTTATTTAGGATGTATACTAGATGGGCAGAAAAAAGAGAGTATACAGTAAAGTTAATTGACGTGTTAGATGGAGAAGAAGCGGGAATAAAGAGTGTTACGTTTATGGTTATAGGAGAAAATGCATATGGATATTTAAAATCCGAGAAAGGTGTACATAGATTGGTCAGAATATCGCCATTTGATGCTTCCGGTAGACGGCATACGTCATTTGCGTCGCTGGATGTTATGCCTGAGTTAGATGACACTGTAGAGGTAGAAATAAATCCAGATGATTTAAGAGTTGATACATATAGAGCATCGGGAGCGGGTGGTCAGCATATAAATAAAACTTCATCAGCAGTTAGAATAACGCATATACCGACAGGAATCGTGGTTTCGTGTCAAACTGAGAGATCACAATTTCAAAACAAAGATACAGCTATGATGATGTTAAAGTCTAAGCTGATTGAATTAAAAGAAAGAGAGAATAAAGAAAAAATAGAAGATTTAAAAGGTATCCAGCTTGATATAGCTTGGGGAAGTCAGATAAGGTCGTATGTATTTTGTCCGTACACATTAGTTAAAGATCATAGAACAAATTACGAAGATGGAAATGTTACATCTGTTATGGATGGGAATATAGATGGGTTCATAAGTTCATACCTGATAAAATACCAATGATAACTTGATTTTGTTGATAGGATGTAAGTGGGGCCTATCAACAAAACGAATTTAGACATGAAAACGAATTGAAGATCAAATTTATATGGTATTTGCCGATACTAGAATCGAATTCTTAAATATTTTCTACTTAAGTAAATATATATTAAAAGTGTACGCCTTTTTAAGATCGATAGGAGGAATTATGTATGCAACAAAGACCAATTATAGGAATAATATATATTTGTGCATTTTGCACGTTTATAAGTATTTGTTCTTTATATGCATTTGGATTGTTTGATTCAATATATATGGAGTATGTGGAAAATAAAAGATATGAACTGGGCGGATTTACATATACGGGGAATTTAGTAGATGGAAAATTTCAGAATAAAGGAATAATTACGCTTGGTGATAAAATGTGTGTAGGAGAGTTTAAAAAGGGTAAGTTTGATGGTTTTTTTACATATTCAGATAATAATGATTTTTTGATGTATGGAGTATATCAAGATGGGGATATAGTTGGAGGAGGAATAAAAATTCAAGATGGAGGAATTGCTATAAATAAGGATAATGAAATTAAGTATAGAAGTGGTAGTGGCTGGGAGTATACAGGAAAGTTAGGGAAAAACGGACAGTACGGTTTTGGTAAGTTTACATATAAAGATGGTAGTAGTTATGAAGGTGATTTTTCTAAAGGATTGGCTAATGGAGAAGGAGATTTTAGGTGTAAAAATATGAGTTATACAGGGGATTTCTTGAGTGGTTTGTTTGATGGATTTGGTGTGTATAAATTTGGTAATACTGAATATGTCGGAGAGTTTGTAAAAGGATTACCTCAAGGACAGGGGATATACACAAGTAAAGATGGCTGGCAGTATGAAGGAGGTTTTAAAGAAGGAGTATTTAATGGAGAAGGAGTAATAACAAATGTGAATGGAGAAAAAACAAAAAGTATTTGGAATGACGGACGGAGGGTGATGTAATTGAGAGTCAGATTTATAGATTTTATTAGAGTGTTGGGACTTATTTTAGTTTTGTCGTATCATTTGTTTGAAGATTTTTTACCAGGAGGATTCTTAGGAGTAGATATATTTTTTGTTATTTCAGGTTATTTAATTACAACTATTACGATTTCCAAGTTTGAACAAAAAAAAGAATTTAATTTTATATCTTATATAAAAAGAAGACTTAATAGAATTTTTCCTGCATTATTTTTTGCAATAGTTTTTACTTTCCCGTTCGTAAAGCTAATACCAAGTGATTTTACAGCGAATATATCAAAACAAATAGCAGCAGCATTGGGATTTGTAACCAATTATTTTGAAATAGCAAATGGCGGAAGTTATGAAGCAAGATTATTGCCACATTTATATATACATACATGGTCGCTTAGTTTAGAAATAGGGTATTATTTGTTTTGGGGAGTAGGTTGTGCGTTGATAATGAGAAAGAATGTAGCGACCAATACTGCCAAAATAGTATTGGGATGTGTTGCTACAATTATGAGTGTTTTGTCGTATCTTAATATGCAGTATTTATTTACAAATAATTTAAATAAATCTATAGCATATCTTTCAACTACATCGCATATCTTTCCGTTTTTTATAGGGTCTATGTTTGGAATTTTATTTGGATTTAAATTGTCTGAAAAAACAAGTGCTAAGTTGAAAGAAAAGGCAAAACTTTTTGGAAGCTTTTTAGGGGGCATATTATTATTAATTGTGAGTGCGATAATATATTTGTGCTTTAATGTCAAATTTGGGAGTGTTTTTGTTTGTAAGCATGGATTTTTGATTATAGCTATATTAACAAGTTTAGCTATGGTGATAACAAGGATGTTGCATGAGGTAGTTTCACCCCAATATAAAGATTTGACAATAGTTTCGCATTTGGCCAATATTTCATATCCAATGTATCTTTTTCATTGGCCATTTTATATAATTTTTTCTAATAGTATAGATTCTAAGATTATTGCAGTGATAACTACGTTGGTTGTTTCGTATGCCTTTTCACTTGTTGTGTATTATTTTATAGAACCTAATTTTTATAGTGCATCATTTAGTGAAAAGGAAAACGAATGTGCATACAAAAAAGTTGTAAATGTACTATTATGTGTTGCAATTGTGGGATGTTTAGCCTTAGATGTAAATATTTTAGCGAATCAAAAAACTATTTCATCATTAGAAGAAGAACAAATGGTTGGTAATGTTGTTCAGAATTTTGATAGAATTGAAGATTTAAAGAAAGGAATTGAAAACATAAATCAGGAACCTTTTTTAGAGAAAGACGGAATTTATAATTTTGATGAATTAGATATTAATTCAGAAACTGAACAAAAAGTTAGTTTGACGCCAATTCCAAAGACTTCTAATACAGATACGACGAAAAAAGGTGAGCTGGATGTAAGCCCAAGTAATACACCAGAACCTGTACCAGATATAGAGCCTAGTAATATACCAGAACCTATACCGGATATAGAGCCTAGTAATGTACCAGAACCTATACCGGATATAGAGCCTAGTAATGTACCAGA
>JAGCXC010000083.1 GCA_017961515.1 Clostridiales bacterium
GAACAAGTGGAGAAAAATAAGAGATATGATTGGGGAATATATACAATAAAAAGAAATGCTGATAAATAAAGGGTTTTGAGAGTTATACACAGAATTATGCACATTATCCACAAAAGTAGTAACATAAGAATTAAGACTACAAAAGGAGTGAGTGGAATGAGTATTAAAAAGGCAATTATACCAGCAGCAGGGCTAGGAACACGCTTTTTACCGGCTACAAAAGCTCAACCTAAGGAGATGTTACCTATAGTAGATAAACCTACTATACAATATATAGTGGAAGAAGCTGTAGAGGCAGGCATTACAGATATATTAATAGTAACAGGTAAAGGAAAAAATTGCATAGAAGATCATTTTGATAAAGCTCCAGAGCTAGAAAGACAATTAGAGGAAAAGGGGAAAACAGAATTTTTAGAAGTAATTAATGGTATTACAGATAATGTTAATATTCACTATATCCGTCAAAAAGAAGCAAAGGGTCTTGCAAATGCCATATATTGTGCAAAGTCGTTTGTAGGGAGGGAGCCATTTGCTATATTATTAGGAGATATCATAATTGAGACTAAGTACCCATTTTTAGCTAGGCTAATCAATACGTTTGAGAGATATAATTCTCCAATAATCGGGGTTGAAGAGGTAGATATGAAAGATGTAAGCAAATACGGAATTATAGATGGAAAGATAATGGATGATAGAATTTTCAAAATAGATAGATTAGTAGAAAAGCCTTCTATTGAAATGGCTCCGTCTAATATTGCAATCTTGGGAAGATATGTATTAACATCAGACATATTTAATATAATTGAAAAGCTTCCTGTGGGGAAAAATGGAGAATATCAGCTAACAGACGCATTGCAGGAGTTACTTAAGACAAGACCATTGTACGCATGTGAATGCAAGGGGAAAAAATATGACATCGGAAGCAAAGTTGGATTTTTAGAGGCAAATATTGATTTTGCATTAAAAAGACCTGATTTACGAGATGAAGTATTAGAGTATATGAAGAATGTTTTGAAAAAAGAGGAAATTACGGAGGAAGAGGCAAAAGAGAACATATATATTTAACAAATTTGAATTTTCGCACTAGACTTATAAGGTATTTTTTAGTATGCTATATATGTGAAGGTATAGCATACTATTATTTTAGTTAGGGGTAGTAACATGGCAAAATCAAAAACAGTCTATATCTGTCAAGAGTGTGCATATGAAACACCAAGATGGTTAGGCAAATGTCCTTCTTGTAATCAGTGGAACACATTAGTAGAAGAAGTATTAAAAGATGAAGTAAGAGTAACTACATCTAGTTTACTAAATACAAAACCAGTTAGTATCAATGATATAGAAATAAATAGTGAAGAGAGGTACAAAACAGGTATTTCTGAGTTAGATAGAACACTTGGGGGAGGCTTGGTAAAAGGTTCATTAATATTAGTGGGAGGAGACCCAGGAATAGGTAAATCCACACTTATTCTACAGTTGTGTGAAAAAATAAAGCAAGATGGCAAAATCTTGTATATATCAGGCGAAGAATCTGTTAGCCAAATAAAGTTAAGGGCAAATAGGCTAGAAGTAAAGAACCCTAACTTGCTCATGGTATCAGAAACAAGATTTAACATAATAGATGCATTAATAAATAATGAAGAGCCAAAAGTATTAATTATAGATTCGATACAGACAATGTATAATGATGAACTAAACACTGCCCCAGGTAGTGTTAGTCAAGTTCGTGATGTTACATGTAGGCTTATGAACATTGCAAAAAACAAGGGTATATCAACAATCATCGTTGGTCATGTTACAAAAGATGGTTCAATTGCAGGACCTCGTGTTTTAGAACATATGGTAGATACAGTATTGTATTTTGAAGGAGAAAGAAATTTAACATATAGGATATTAAGAGCTGTAAAAAATAGATTTGGTTCAACAAATGAGATGGGAATGTTTGAAATGAAAGAAGAAGGATTGGTAGAAGTAACAAACCCATCTGAAATAATGTTGGCGGGAAAGCCTAATAATGCGGCAGGTTCAGTTGTAGTATCTACATTAGAGGGTACAAGAACAATGCTAATAGAAGTTCAGGCATTGGTTGCAAAAACAGTATTCGGAATGTCTAGAAGGACAGCAACTGGGGTTGACTATAATAGAATTAATATGTTAATTGCAGTACTAGAGAAAAAATTGGGTATACCATTAGGAAGTTATGATGCTTACATAAATGTAATAGGTGGATTAAAAATAGACGAAACAGCCTGCGATCTAGGTATAATAACAGCATTAATATCTAGCTTTAAAAATGTTGCAATAGATAGCCGTTATGTATTTATAGGTGAGGTAGGTTTAACGGGCGAAGTTCGTGCTGTAAGCCAAATAGAAAAAAGGATAATAGAAGCAGAAAGATTAGGATTTACAACAGTAGTTATACCAAACTCAAACTTTAAATTGTTGGATAAAAATACAGGAAACATAGTAGTTAAGGGTATATCAAACATAAGAGAA